>JBGTKH010000204.1:0-6316 GCA_041744735.1 Pirellulaceae bacterium
GGTCGCCACCGCCGTCGCCCAACTGCCGCCCGGCCAACGCACGGTCGTCGTGCTGCGAGTCTGGAACGGCCTGTCCTACGCCGAGATCGCCGAAATCGTCGGCCGCACCGAAGCCACCGTCCGCTCGCACATGCACCACGGCCTGGCCGCGATGCGAAGGTATTTGGAGCCGCGACTTTGAAATAATGTCGCTCGGCCGAGGAACACAAAATGCAAATCAAGTCATGCCGTCGCCTGATTTACTTCGTCCCAATGGTTCTTGTTTGCCTTGGCACGACCATGTCATGTCGCGGCAATTCCAAGATGGTCAATTTGTTTGGTGGGCAACAGTGGTTTGATCTTCTAACCAAAGCTGAACGGATTGAGGCGTACCGACTCGAATCGAATATTGACACCGTTATCGAAGCGCAATCGGAGGATGACGTTGCAAAAATCGCCAGCTACCCAATCATCTCTGAACCTGTCACCGTCAATCAAGCTGTCGCCAGCGAGATCGTAAGTGTTCTGCACGACGAGAGCACGTACGACCTCGACATCGCGAAGCCGTGCATCTTTGAGCCGGGTGTTGCCGTCCGATTTACACACCAGTCCGACACGGTTGACGTTCTGTTCTGCTTCTCGTGCAACGAATTGGAGATTTACGTCAACGGCAAATCCACAGGACAGGAATTCTTCGATCGCGCCAGACTGCGACTTATCGCGGTGTTCAAGCAAATCTTTCCCAACGATTCCGTGATCCAGTCACTGAAATAGGCCGGGAGGCACGTAATGCTTAACCCTAAAGAACACGTCCTCGATTACGTAGACGACTATCTGCACGACGTGCTGTCGCCGGAAGATGCACAGGCGGTCGAAGAGCACTGCGAGCGGTGCCCGATCTGCCGCGCGGGGATCGACGAAGCTCGCAAACGATTCGAGGCCCTCAAAAGCGTCGCGCACAGCGAGGCGTCCGAACAACTCGTTCAACAAACTTTGGAGAACATCGACATGGTCACGACAACGCGCCAACGACGGTGGACATACTTTTCGCGGACGGTTCTGCTGGCGACGGCCGCCTCGGTGCTGATCATCGGCGGCCTCAATCTGCATTACTATCGCATGACGCCGTCGCCGTACGAACTGCGGCTGCTCGGGCAGAACGAACTGCTGGCGGGCGCCAACGCGGCGCTGCGGGTCGCCGTTTTCGATCATCGCACGCGGCAGCCGGTGTCGGGCATCCCGGTCACACTGACTCTGCTGAATCGACAAACGAACGACACGGTGACTCTGGCCAGCTTCACCACTGGCGACAAAGGCGCGGACAGTCCGCAACTGACATTGCCGGATTGGAAGGACGGCCAATATGAATTGCGCGTCACGGCGAAAACCGGCATTGCGGCCGAATCGTTGACCAGGCCCATCGAATTGAAACGCGCGTGGAAGCTGATGCTGGGCACCGACAAGCCGGTGTATCAGCCCGGGCAGACGATTCATCTGCGGTCGCTCGGTTTGCGGCGGCCCGATTTGAAACCGGTGACGGGCGAGCAAGTTGTGTTTTCGATCACCGATCCGAAAGGGAACGTGATCTTTCGCCAGCCCGACGTGACCAGCAAATTCGGCATCGCGTCGGCCGATTGCCCGCTGGCCACCGAGATCATCGAAGGGCCGTACGAAATCGAATGCCGCGTGGGCGACACGACCAGCACGCGCACGGTCGAAGTGCAACGCTACGTGCTGCCGAAATTCAAAGTCGCCGTGACGCTGGACAAGCCATTCTATCAGCCCGGCCAACAAGTGTCGGGCACGATCCAATCCGATTACTTCTTCGGCAAGCCGGTGGCCGGGGCCGCCGTCGCGATCGAAGTGCGGGCCGCTGACGTATCTTCGTTTGAAATCGCCAGCATTCAGGAGAAGAGCGACGACACGGGCCGAGCGTCGTTCCGCTTCGCGCTGCCCGATCGCCTGGTGGGCCGCGAGCAAGACGCGGGCAACGCGCGGTTTCAACTGGCCGTGAAAGTCACCGACACTGCCGGTCAAACCCATTCGACCGGCGTCTCGCGAATCGTCACCGCCGAGCCGATTCAACTCGAAATCATCCCCGAGGCCGGCACGCTGGTAAAGGGTCTGCCGAACACGATCTACGTCTACGCCAGCTACGCCGACGGGCGGCCGGCAAAGGTGCGGCTGGTCGTGCACGGCATCAACGACGAAGTGGAAACTAGCGACTTGGGCGTGGCGTCGTTTGAACTGACGCCGAAAGACAACAACGTGGGCCTGACTGTCAAAGCCACCGATGCTGCTGGGCAAATCGGCCGCCGTCACGTGCAACTCACGTGTGGCACCGTGGCGGGCGATTTCCTTGTCCGCACCGACAAGGCAGTGTACGACGGCGGCGACACGCTGACGATCAACGCGCAAGGTAGCGGCGTCGAGCCGGTGTTTGTCGACCTGATCAAAGACGGCCAGACGATGCTCACGCAAACGATCGAACTGAGCGGCGGCAAAGGACAGGCACAAGTCGATCTGCCCCCCGATCTGTTCGGCACGATCCGGCTGGTCGCCTATCGTTTCGGCGAAGCCGGGCTGGCGGTCCGCAAATCGCGGATGCTGTTCGTGCGACAGGCGGGCCAGTTGCAAGTGAAAGCGACGCTGGACAGCGACGAGTACCGGCCCGGCGCGAAAGCGACGCTGCGGTTGACGCTAAGCGATGAACATGGAAAACCCGCGCCCGGTGCGATCGGACTGGCGGCGGTCGACGAAGCGGTCTACTCGGTGCTCAACCAATCGTCTGGCATGGAGCGTGTGTTCTTCTTGTTGGAGCAAGAGCTGCTTGAGCCAGTCTACGCCATTTACAACTGGTCGCCCGACCTGCCGGGTCCGCCGGGTCCAATTCCGCTGGCCGAGCGCACGCGGTTCGAGCAGGCCCTGTTCTCCCTCACCGCCGAATCCGCGGGCGGCCAAAACGCGATGCCCGCCGGTTTTGTGGCAGCCCACGGCGATGACGGTGCGAGCGATGTTGTGGTCCGCCAATGGGACGAGATGGCATTCGATGCGCCTGCCATGCCGTATGAAGAAGGCACCGATGTCTCGTCGCTGTACACGCTGGTTGCCAACAGCTTTCCCGAGAAACTTGCGGACATTCGCGCGCAGCGCCGCAACGGATTGGCATCGGTGGTTATCGCTTGGTTTAGCTTAGCCGGCGCGCTAGTGCTCGTCGGCCTCGCGGCATTCGCCGTCTATCGACCGCGAGCGTTTGTGATCAGCGCCGCCATCTTCCTGGGCGTGACGTTCCTAATCGCGCCGGTGTGCCTGTTAGCGTTCGCGTGGTTTGCAATCGGAAGTAAGGCGGACGTCGCGGCCACAAGAATGTTTGCGGAAGATGCACCGATGGCAGCTATGGACTTTGGCGGCGTTACGGGTGCCAAAATGAATATGCTGATGGAAGTACCTTCCGAGGGCATACCTACGGCCGACGATCCAAGTAGTGTGGGCGGAAGCGACGCGGCGTCTCCGCCGCGAGTCCGCCAGTGGTTCCCCGAAACGCTGCTCTGGCGGCCGGAGTTGATCACGGACGATGCAGGCGTGGCGACGCTGGAGATCGACTTGGCCGATTCGATCACCACATGGCGGCTGTCGGCCAGCGCGGTCTCGGCGGAAGGTCGATTGGGCGCCGGCGAGTTTCCGTTGAAAGTTTTCCAGTCGTTCTTCGTCGATCTCGATCTGCCCGTCGCGCTCACTCGCAACGACGAAGTCTCGGTGCCGATCGTGGTCTACAACTATCTCGACAAGCCGCAGACGGTCGAACTAACCGTGGAAAACGGCGACTGGTTTGCACGCCTCAACGTGGGGCAAGCTTCCAGCTTGCCAGACCTCACCAACGACCAGGCAGGCTGGAAGCCTACCCCACTAAAACTGGACCTCGCGCCCGGCGAGGTGCGTTCGCTCAGCTATCCAATCAAAGTGCTCAAGGTCGGCAATCACCAACTACAAGTCACCGCGACCGGTGGCGGTGTGGCTGATGCGATCAAGCGGCAGATCGAAGTCGTGCCGGACGGCCGCCGCGTGGAAGAGGTGGCCAGCGGCACGTTGGGCGAGCCAGTCGAAATGACGCTGGACGTGCCCGAGGGCGTGATCGACGGCAGCTTGCGCACGATCGTGAAACTGCACCCCTCCAGTTTCAGCCAGCTTCTCGAAGGGCTGGACGCGATTTTCCAGATGCCGTCCGGCTGCTTCGAGCAAACCTCGTCGACGACGTATCCCAACATCCTGGCGCTCGACTATCTGCGGCGGACCGGCAAGAGCGTGCCGGCGGTGGAAGCCAAGGCGCGGCAGTACATCCACGTGGGCTATCAGCGGCTGGTCAGCTTCGAGGTGCGCGGCGGCGGCTTTGATTGGTTCGGCAACCCGCCGGCCAATCGCACGTTGACCGCGTACGGCTTGATGGAGTTCGACGACATGGCTCGCGTGCACGACGTCGATCCGAATCTGATCGACCGAACCCGCGCGTGGTTGCTCGGCCAGCGAGCGGCCGACGGTTCGTGGCCCGCGGAAATCGGCATGCTCAACGACGGCCTGGCCGGCAGCGTCCAGCGCGGCGACGTGAACCTGTCCAGCACCGCCTACATCGCGTGGGCTGTGTTCGGCAACGGCAAGGCATCCAGCGAAGCGGCCCCGACGCTCGATTACCTGCTGGCTCATCGCCCCGATTCGATCAACGACCCGTACACGCTGGCCATCGTCGCCAGCGCGATCGCGTCGATCGACAAGAATAACGCCGCGCTCGACGCATACTTGAATCGGCTCGATTCGCTCAAGCAAACCGACGCCGAGGGAAAACTCGTGTGGTGGAACCAACCGGAAGGCGGCCAGACGATGTTCTACGGCTCGGGACAAAGCGGCGACATCGAAACGACGGCGATGGCGGCCCTGGCGCTGCTCGAAGCCAACCGCAATCCGGCGACGACTCGCAAGGCGCTCACGTGGCTCATCCAGCAAAAGGACGCCAGCGGCACGTGGCATTCGACGCAGGCCACCGTGCTGGCGCTGAAAGCCCTGGTCGCCGGCACCGGCAAATCGCTCGGCGATGAAAAGGAACGTCACATCGAAATCGCACTGGGCGGCGAAGTCATCCGCAAAATCACGATCCCGGCCGATCAGGCCGACGTGATGCAACAGATCGACCTGTCGGACATGGTCACCAACAGCGGCCAGTATCGTCTGTCGTTGGCCGAACGCACCGACAGCGGCACCGGCTATCAAATCGCCTTCCGCTATCACGTGCCCGTCGATCCGGCCGCGGAAAAACCCGCCGAGCCGCTATCGATCGACATCGTTTACGACCGCCAACGGCTGAACGTCGACGACACGGTCACCGCCGTCGCCACGGTCACCAACAACATGCCCCAGACCGCGCCGATGGTAATCCTCGACCTGCCCATCCCCGGCGGCTTCAAGATCGAACCCGGTGAACTGGACGAGCTAAAGGGCTCCAGCATTATCGCCAAATACCAGATCACCGCCCGCAAAGCGATCGTCTACCTGCGTGCCCTCGCCCCCGGCGAAAAACTGGAACTGCGCTACCGCCTAAAAGCCACCATGCCCGTAAAAGTCGCCGTCCCGCCCGCGCAAGTCTACGAATACTACACCCCCGAAACCCGCGGCACCGGCGGAGCGGCAGTGCTTGAAGCAACGTCGGAAGCATAAAGCCACGCCGATGGTCACCCGCGTGCCGAGCATCTTGTTTATGACCGGCACGACGATCAACGATCAGCGTGTTCGGGCGGCGACGTTGCACGTTGATTTCACATTCCGCCGGATTCGCCGTTCCGGCTCACGCAATTGTTAGGCATCCGGTGACAACGGTGCGGCTGATTTGATTCTACCGGTCAGTATTTGCATGTACGTTCTTGCCGTCGTGCGATTGTCCCATGTTGCTTTAATGTGATCGCGCATTTTAGGGATGTCTGCCTTGACCGTAGTGGGCCAAAGGTTTGGGCTATATGGCAGCACGCGCATCATGTTGTCGACATCAAAGATCCGCCCGGTGCCTTCGGCCTTTACGAGGGCAACCGGCAGTTCTCTGGCGATACGAATACCCAGCTCGAAAAGGACGTTTGGATTGTGATCGCTTAAATCTGCGATGACGAGATGGGCATTAATGAGCTGTTCGATGATCGTGGATTGAATGACGTCGCTACCCACGGCCAACGCGCACTTTGGGCAATCTAGGCTAGCGCGGCAACGCGAACTTTGGTAGAGGTAGTGCTTTCCGTTTTCGTGTCGGGAGGGACCTTTATTGGAGAGCGCGTGATGCATCAAGTCAACTCGGATGACGTGG
>JBGTKH010000205.1:0-6423 GCA_041744735.1 Pirellulaceae bacterium
TGATTATTAGGTTCCAATTCCAAACACCGCTGCGAGCATTGGATGGCCAAATCGCGGTCGCCGCGGCGGAAGTGGACTTCACCGAGGGTGTCGATATGGGCGGCGTTGTTAGGGGAAAGTTCGTTGGCGCGTTTGGCGTGCGAGAGTGCGTCGTCTAAGCGCCGGTCGCAGCGGGCGGCCAGCCATGCCAGGTTGTTGTAGGTCGAGGCGGAGTTGGGGAAATCTTCAAGCATTTGCTTGTTCGATGCGTAGACGCTGTCGAATAGTTCGTCGGCCGCGCTGCGGAGGCCGGCCTTCTCGAATTCGGGCACCATGTCTTCGGCCAACTTAATGTCGCCGGGATACGCAAGTTGGCTGAGCCGGATCTCGGCGACGGCCGCAACTTTGTCCCCTTTGGCCAGTAGTCCGCGGCCTCGCGTTTTGTGCACCAAGTGAGGCAATTGCAGATAGCCTTCGACCTCCGTAAACGCGCTGCTGACTTTCAACCCGCTAAGCAGCAGCCGCTCCCAATACGCGGCGGCCTGCAGCGGGTCCGTGCCGCTGATGGCGTTGCCCAGATTCAGGGCCGCGTCATTCGCGTGCCAATCATCAAATGGGACGGAGCGGGCGATCAACTCCCACTGCCTCACGGCTTCTTCCGCCATGCCACGTTCCTTAAAACCAACGGCTAGATTCCGACGCGATGTCGAGGCCAGCGGCGCCAATAGCGCCAGCTCCATCAGCTTGCGGCCCTCGTCGGCGCGGCCCATCTTGTCTAGCGCCCGTCCTTCCAAATAGATGGCCAGCATCTGCGTGGCATCGATCTGCCGAGCCCGCTGATACCAATGGGCTGCTGGCTCCCACTCTTGATCCTCGGCGTGTAGATCGGCCAATTGCAGTGCCGACGCGGCGGAGGACGGCGCGACCTTTTCAATATACGACTTCGCCAGCGCGCGCTCGCCGCGCAACAGGCACGTCTCGGCGACGGCTTGCAAGAACTTGCTGCGTTCCGCTTCGACGAACGACCCGGTGCGACGATCGACTTCGAGCACCAAAGCTCCAAAATCCTCGGCGCCAGGTTCGGTGGAATTCGGCGACGAAGCCGGCGCGAGCAACTTGTGAATTCGTCGCAGCGTGTCCTCGTTCGATTCGTTGGGATACACGTCGCGAAAGTAAGTCCACCAAACGTCCGCGACACCGGCCGGTTTCGGGAACAGCGACCGCAGCAAGTAACTGGAGTGCGGCTTGGCGAATCGATCGGCGGCAATTTCGATGGCTTGGTCCATCAATCCAAGCTTCCGCGCGGCGTCGCACAAGACACGCACGCGATTATCGTTCGCGTCGCCCTTCACGGTCTCGCCCAGCATCGAGAACAATCGTAAAGCCGGTTCCTTCTCACCCACCGAATACAACGCGCGGACCACATTGGCGGCCAGGTAAACGCGGTTCTGATTTTCCTTTCCCTCGTTCTTGACTTCTTGGACGAGAGCCTCGAACCCCGGCTCGTACGGACCGCCGGGAGGGCCGATGCCGGCCAGTTGCCACGCCTCGCGATAACGCTGTTGCAGCCGCAGCAAATCGAACGCACCGGCAGGATTTGCTGCGCGCAGCACGTCGATGCCCGCGTCCGGGCGATCGTTGATCAGCAGCGCCTCGGCACAATACCAGGCTTGCTGCGGGTTATCCGCAGCGAGCTTCTTGATTTTTTCGATCGCCTCATCGTACGGTTGCTGATTTCCCGCAAGGCGATGCACCGCGGCTGTGTAGCCCAATTCTTCAATCGTGTCGGTGGGCGTTTCTGCGGCTCCAAACGGGTCACGGCCGCCGCCACCGAACGGATCGACATTGTCGCGCGGCGCGCCTGCTTCTTCGTGCAGTTCGGCCAGCCGTTTCCACTCGCCAAGTTCGTACAGGATTCCGCGCAGCAAGGTCGGCGACAGCGACTTCTCGGCCGCCTCGCGAGCACCGGCCAAATCACCTTGCGTACGAAGCAAGTAGGCCAGCAGCTTCGCGTCGTTGAAATCGGGGTCCGCCGCGTCGGCCAGCCGCTGGCGCAAGTGCGCGATCTCGTCGCTGGCTCGGCCGCGCAACATTAAGTACACCGCCAAGTGCCGCATGCCGTCGTCCATTGTCGCGGCGAAACGCAATAACTTCTCGGCTTCAGCCTCATCACCAGCCAACAGCAGATGCGGAATCGTCTTCTCCATGTCGGCCAGGAACTCACGCAGAAACGAGGTCCGCAACTCTTCATTCGGCTCCGTGTTGACCAGCGTCATCATCGCGCCGATTTGACGCTTCTCTTGCAACAGCCGCAACGCGCTGCGTTTGGCGTTCAAGTCGCCGTCGCGAAACTGATAGATGAGCTGCAGCACGTCCCTGGGCGTGTCCGGGAAGATGCCGTATTTGAATTTTTCGAGCACGGTCCGAGCGCGGTAAACCACCTCGGGGTCGTCGCTCGTGAGAGCCTTGTTCAGCGCCGCTTCGGCCGGTTTGCCCGCTGCCCACAGAAACTCCATCGCCTGTTGCCGCGCCGAGAAGCTGTTGTCGCCCAGTTGCGTCACAGCCCGCTGGATCGATTCGGGCGATGGGATCGCTTGATCCGCAACGTCGCCTTGGTCCCTTTGACCCAACACAAGCAGCGGCGTAAGCACAACGGCAGCAAAGAGCGTGGACATCGTTAACCCTCCTGCATATCGACGGGACGGATGCTCGTTCCATCATCCTACCGTGAATGCGGCGTCCCGTCACGCACCGCAGTCCCATACGACGATGCGGTCCTATTCGCTAGAATCGGACGCTTCATTCGTTGGCCGCCACCGGTTGCGGCTAAACCGCAGCGACCAAGTGATCGCCCAATAATTCAAGGAGCGTGCGTGATACCATTGCTGGCTCAACAACTCGCAGGCGAATCGTCATTCTCTGGTGCTGGCGGGTTCATTCCCGGTTCGCGCGGATCGTTGATGCTGGACGTTGTGTTTCTGGCCATGTTCGCCATCATTCCGGTCATGGGCTGGAGCATTTATCTGGTCAAGTACCGGCGAAATTACACGTTGCACAAACAGATTCAGATCACGTTGGGGATGGTGCTTTTGGTGGCAGTCACGGCGTTTGAGATCGACATGCGGTTCTTCACGGACTGGGAAGCGCTGGCCGCGCCATCACGGTTTTACACGACGTCGGAAAGCTGGAATTGGGTTTGGTACAGTTTGGTCATTCATCTGCTGTTTGCCATCCCAACGACGTTTCTTTGGGTGTTTGTGATTGTGCAGGCCATCCGCAAATTTCCACGGCCGCCGCATCCTAACGAGTACAGTCCGCGGCACCTGTTCTGGGCCAAGCTGGCGGCGTTTGAAATGTTAATGACCGCGGTGACCGGTTGGGTCTTCTACGTGCTGGCGTTCATGATGTAGTTTCGTAAAATTATGGAAACGTACGGCTGGGAAATCGGGACGATTGCGGGACTGTCGCTGCGCGTGTCCACGACGGCCGTTGCCATCGCCGCTGCCGCCGGAGTTCCGCTCGGGACGCTGCTGGGCATATCACGATTTCGCGGCAAGATCGTCATCACGTCGCTCGTTTACACCGGCATGGCCTTGCCGCCGGTCGTGGTGGGGCTGTTCATTTATCTGATGTTGTCGCGCAGCGGCCCGCTGGGTTTCTTGGATTGGCTATTTACGCCGCAAGCAATGATTGCTGCGCAAGCGATCCTGGCGATGCCAATCGTGACGGGTATTACCATGAGTGCGGTCGCCGCGGGGCCTCAGGACTTGGTGCTACAAGTGCGCAGCCTGGGAGCCAGCCGCCGGCAAGTGTATGCCACCATTCTGCGCGAAGCACGTTCGGGCGTGTTGCTGGCTGTGGCAGCGGCGTTTGGGCGCAGCATCTCGGAAGTCGGCGCGGTGTTGATCGTGGGCGGCAACATTCACGGCCATACGCGCGTCTTAACAACGGCCATTGTGCTGGAGACGGGCAAGGGGCAATTCGCGTTGGCATTGTGCTTGGGCGGCGTGCTGCTGGCGCTGGCGCTGGCGATCAACTTCCTCATCGTGCGTCTGCAAGGCAGACCGCTGCCATGAGCGACGCAGCATTGTACCGGCTGACGGACGTGACCAAATCGCATGGCGGTCCGTTTACATTGCAATTGCCGCGATTAGAAATCGAGCGCGGCGAAATCTTTTGCCTGCTGGGTCCGACTGGTTCCGGTAAGAGCACGCTATTGCGATTGCTCGCGGCCTTGGAATCGCCAACTAGCGGCCGAGTCGACTTCGATGGCCAAGCGCTGCACGCGACAAACGTTCCGCTC
Organism: Pirellulaceae bacterium; assembly: GCA_041744735.1. Classification (GTDB taxonomy): domain Bacteria; phylum Planctomycetota; class Planctomycetia; order Pirellulales; family Pirellulaceae; genus JBGTKH01. Next base: position 4,283 of record JBGTKH010000205.1, read on the forward strand.
GCTGTCCGGCGGCGGATGACGATGGTCTTTCAGCGGCCGTTGCTTTTGCATGGCACGGTCCGGCACAACGTGGAGTACGGCCTGCGGCTGCGCGGCGCGGACGATCGTTCAGCGAAAGCACAACGTATCATGCAGCAGTTAGGTTTGTCGCCGCTCGAAACGCGCGGAGCCCAGTCGCTGTCCGGCGGGCAGACGCAGTTAGTTGCGTTAGCCCGCGCATTGACTGTCGAACCAGAAGTATTGCTGCTGGACGAGCCGACCGCAAACCTCGATCCCGCCCACGTGGCGCTGGTCGAGCGGACGATCGCCGACGTGCATCGTGAGCGTCACATGACCATCGTGTGGGCCACGCACAATCTGTTTCAAGCGCGCCGCGTGGCACAGCGTGTCGGGTTGCTGTTGGACGGATCGTTGATCGAAGTCGCCGAAACGGAACCATTTTTCGAACAACCCACCGATCCGCGGACCGCCGCGTTCGTGCGCGGCGAGATGATTTACTAGAGCTTTGTCAAAGCTTAGTTTTAGGGTTGGCCATCTGCGTGGCGTAAGCTTCCAGCTTGCGTTTTTGGGACGAAATCGGGTTGGCAAGCAGGATGCTTACCCCACTTTTAAAATTTGACGAAGCACTAGAGCGTATTTCAAAACTCTAATTGTGAGCCGATGGCGCTAGCCGCGGGCCTTGGTCCTGCGGGAAATCTGGGGCCAGGCTCGCGGCTAGCGCCGTCGGCTCACGGTTTTGAAACGGCCTCTCATCAACGCACTAGTTCGGCCAAGTAGATCGCTGTAATCGTCTTGCCGGAAGAATCGCGTTCGTGGCTGGAATAGTAAGACACCAGCGCGCGGGTTGGACCGAGTTCAAGGAAGCCGGGGTAAGAGTTGTCGCCGCCGCTGGGGAGTTGAGCGAATTCGTGCAGCCGGTCGTCGGCCAGCCAATAGAGCGACGTGACCGGCCCGCTGCTGATCGTCTGGCGGCCTCCCACCAGATAGTGCTCGCCCCACTTGGCCAGCAACGGTCCGCCGATGTATCGATCCAAGTCATCGCGCTGCCACATTTGATACGGCGGCTTTGATCTACAGATTTGCGCGTTGCGCCCGCCGCCGGTGCGAGCGACGGCCAACAGCGATCCATCGTCTTCAAACAGAAACGCGGTTTCGTTTCCATACTGCTCTTGGAACAGGCCAGCCGTGCGCCAAATCAATCCGTCGTCGCTTTCTAACAGCGCGGACTCGACCAGCCGATCGCGCTCTTCGCGCGATGTCGAGGCAGCGAACTCGCGTATGCGCCGTCCGCACAAATACGCCTTGCCGCCGAACGTGGCCGCGCGCCACACGTAATGGCCGTACGTCCCTTCGAGCATGATCGGGCTGTGCCACGTGCCGCCGTCGCTGGTCCACGCCGCGTAGCCCAAGTGATCGTTCATATCGTACTGCTTGGGCGAACCGTCGCCGCAGTACCACGTGCCCGTGTAAATGAACAACCGGTCATTGAAGATCAGAAAATGCGGATCGCGCGTGTCCCGTTTGGCAACGTGGAAGCGGTGGACCTGTTGCCACGTTTGTGCGTCGTCGCTGGCCAGCACGATGATCGACGACGTGGGATGCACGCTGTGCCCGTCGGGGCAACTGCGAAACGTCAGATAGAAGCGGCCCTGAAAACGGCACAGATCGGTAAACGCATTGTGCTCGCCGTTGTCAAACGCCAAGCGGACCGACGTGACCTTAACCGCTGGCAGCGGATCATCCGCCGCTATTGTGAAAGACCTCGTCGAAACGGTCAAAATCCACAGGGCGATGAGCGGAATTGATCTTCGCATAATTCAGCCGTCTCTTTCGTACGTTGGGACTCCGTCCCGACCCAACCCAACGCGGCGGTCGGGACGGTGTCCCAACCTACAAACATTGTTACCCGGTTGCCAGCGGCCTCTGGGGGCAAGTATTATAGGGGCTGTTGTTAGCAGTTGCGGGCCGCGAGATGCAAGGCGTCCGCCTGCGAATCTTCACCTGCCACATGGTTAACAAAAGGATCGTTGCATGAACAAACAAACGACACGACGTGACTTTTTGAAGCAGTCCGCGACCGTAGCGGCGGCTGCGGGCGTGGTGCCTTACATTGCTTGGAATCAGAAGGCGTTTGCCAACGA
>JBGTKH010000206.1:0-8505 GCA_041744735.1 Pirellulaceae bacterium
AAAATTGAATTCTGTACGTCTGAGCCCAAACGGTATCACCACCGAGAGATTGGCGTTTTGAACTGAGAAGAGCTGAGCATCAGTTGCTGGACGAACGCCTGCTGCATGGCCTACAATAACAGCCGCTTGTTGGTTTAGCGCGGAGGGTTCGGCCATGGTTCGATGTACCTGCTGGTTTGCGGCAGCGGTTTGTGCAGCGGTGGTATGTGGCGGCGTACCACCGCGCGCGATAGCTGCGGAAGAAATTGTCGAGCCAGCGGACGTTTACGTGATTTCGGTGGCCTTAGTGCGACAGTTGGGCGACGAGCAATTTTCCGTCCGCGAATCCGCGACCGAAAAGCTGATCAAGATCGGCCTGTCGGCGACCAAGGCTTTAGAGGAAGGAACGAAAGACGCGGACCGCGAAATCCGCTACCGCAGCGAACGGGTGCTGAGCATCGTGCGGGAGCTGGATTTCCAGCAGCGGCTGGACGCGTTCGCCCGCAGCGAAGTCGCCGAACAGGATTTTGGCTTACCGGGCTGGAACCGCTTTCGCACAGCGCTGGGTGACAGTGCCGAACTGCGGGCGCTGTTTGTCGAAATGCAGAAGTCGGAATCGGAAGCGATGCATGCGCTCGAAGAAGGTCCTAAAGCCGCGGCCGAGATCTTGAATCTGCGCACGACGCAACTGCAGCTTTCGATGCAGTTGTATCGCCATCAGCTTACGCTGGGCAGCATCGCCGCGCTGATCTTCCTGGCCGGCGACGACGAGGTGTCCGTCTCGCAACAAGCCAGCCAGTCGCTGTACAGCTTCTGTTACCAGCAGAGCTTCCGCACGGCCGTGCAGAACGGTCCGAAGAACGAGGCCATGCGCAAGCTGCTGGGCAACTGGATTCGCCGCGGCGAGGGCTTCAGCGCGTATCAAGGTCTAGGGCTGGCAATGCAGTACGATTTGAAAGAGGGACTGATCCCGGCGGAGAAGGAGTTGCGTAATCACGGCAACCAAGCCCACATCACACAGTACGCGATTCTGACGGTGGCCAAGCTTGGCGACGCGAGCCACGTGCCGCTGCTGGAAAGGTTACTCGACGACGCCACGCGCTGCACGTCGATGCGGATCAACAACCGCAACTACGAAACCCAGGTCCGCGACATCGCCTTGGCCGCGCTGCTACACATCACAAAACAGGACGCGCGAAAGTACGGCTTTGACCGACTGCAAACGCATCCGCAAATCGTTTTCAACACCACCACCGTCGGCTTTGAAGACGACACGAAGCGAAACGAGGCCCTCGCCAAATGGAAAGCGTTTCGGGAAACGCAGACGAAGAACGAGTGAACCTCGTTTAACCGCTTAAGTTAAACGCGTTACGTCAGTTGCGCTTCGGCTGCCGCGAGCGTGTTGTGCAGGAGCATGGTGACCGTCAGCGGTCCGACGCCACCGGGGACGGGTGTGATGTAGCCAGCGACTTCTTTCACCACGTCGAAGTCGACGTCACCCACGAGACCTTCGTCCGTGCGGTTGATGCCGACGTCGATCACGGCCGCGCCGGGCTTCACCATTTCTGCGGTGATAAATCTTGGCTGGCCGACCGCCGCGATGAGCACGTCGGCGCGGCGCGTGACTTCCGCCAAGTTCTGCGTGCGGCTGTGGCAAACGGTTACCGTGGCGTTCGCGGCACTCGATCCGCAAGTCGAATCGCGCTGCATCAACATCATGGCCATCGGCTTGCCCACGATTTCGCTGCGGCCAACGACAACGGCTTCTTTGCCGGCCACCGTGATGCCGCTGCGGTGCAGAATCTGCATCACACCGTGCGGTGTGCACGGCAGAAACCGCGGGCGGCCTTGCACGATGCGGCCGACATTCTCCGGGTGAAACGCATCGACGTCCTTCAGCGGATGCACGGCGTCTAAGATGCGCGTCTCGCGAATCTGGCGAGGCAGCGGCAGTTGCACGAGGATACCGTTCACTTCCGTGTCTTTGTTCAGTTTGGTGATCAGCGCTAGCAGTTCGTCCTCCGCGATGTCGGCCGACAAACGGTGCAGTTGACTCTCGATCCCGATTTTCTCGCACGCCCGGCGTTTATTACGGACGTAGACCTCGCTGGCCGGATCCTCACCCACCGACACCGCCGCCAGACATGGAACAACCGCGTTGTTCTCGATGAATTCGGCCACTTTCTCCGTCAGTTCCAACTGAATCTGGGCGGCGATCGCTTTCCCGTCGAGCAGTTTGGCGGTCACAGAAATCGTTCCTCATCGGAAAGTTAGGGAGCAGTCCGCCGGGCGAAGTTTAGCGGTAATCCCGCGGAAATCTCAACAACGGCGGCATTCTAACGCACGTGTGGCTCGGCTGATATCACACGGGCTGCCGAGCCGACTGGCGTGGTGGTATTTTCTTACCGGGGCTATACTTACTTGACGCATAAGCCGAATGATGACAATAATGGTAAACATAATGATGATTGCCGGCGGGCGGTAGCGGTTGGGTAATCTGCGCCTGTTGCATTGTCTCTGTGGAGATCGAGTTTCGAGCCATGTCCGACGAAAGCAAAGTCAGTTCGGTTGAGGTTTTCAAAGACGAGAGCCATTATCTGCGCGGCTCCATCCCCGAAGAGCTCGTTGACGCCAACGACCATTTCGGCAAAGGGAGCGTACAGCTTCTGAAGCATCACGGCACTTACCAGCAAGACGACCGCGACGAACGGCATGCGTCCAAAGGGGGCGGCAAATCGTCGAAGTCGTTTATCTTCATGGTCCGCACGAAGATCCCCGGCGGCAAGCTGACCAGCGATCAGCTTCTGGCCGAGTTGGATCTGGCCGACGAAGTGGGAAACACAACGCTGCGCATCACCAGTCGCCAGGGGTTGCAGTTGCACGGCGTACTGAAGAGTAACTTGAAGCACAGCATCCACCGTATCAACGACGTGCAATTATCCACACTGGGCGCGTGCGGCGACGTGAATCGAAACGTGATGTGCTGCCCCGCGCTGCACAACGACGATCCGGTGCATCGGCAGATGCAAGAGATGGCCGATCGTCTGGCGGCTCATTTCGCACCTCGCACGCGTGCCTATCATGAACTGTGGGTGACCGACGCCAACACGGGCGAGAAGCAACTGGCTGGCGGCGGCAACAATGGCGAGGACAACGTCGAGCCGATCTATGGCAGGCATTATTTGCCGCGCAAGTTCAAGATGGGCATTGCGCTGCCGGGCGATAACTGCATTGATATCTACAGTCAAGATTTGGGCTTTCTGGCGATTTGCCGCGACTGGCAGATTGTCGGTTACAACGTGCTTGTTGGGGGCGGATTCGGTGTCACACCGAGCGCCGCAAAAACATTTCCGGCAATTGGCCAAAAGATGGCTTTCGTCACGCCCGACCAAGTGCTCGACGTGGCCACGGCAATTGTGAAAGTGCAGCGCGACTTTGGCAACCGGGCCGACCGCAAAGTCGCGCGGATGAAGTATTTGATTCACGACTGGGGCCTGGAAAAGTTCAAGGCCAAGGTCGAAGAATACTACGGCGCGAAGCTGCCGGAACCGACGGCGGAAGACGTGCATGGCTTCGACGACCACATGGGCTGGCACGACCAAGGCGACGGCCGCTGGTTCTACGGGTTGAACGTCGAGAACGGCCGCATACTAGATAACGAGACGACCCAACTGAAATCCGCGCTGCGGGAACTGTGCCGCACGTATCGGCCCGGCATTCGGCTCACCTCACACCAAAGCATTCTGTTTACAGACATCGCGCCGGAGGACAAAGCCGACGTTGAAGAAATTCTCCGTCGTCACAACGTGAAGTTGACCGAAGACGTGTCGGCGGTCCGCCGCTGGTCGATGGCCTGCGTGGCGTGGCCGACGTGCGGGTTGTCAATCACCGAAGCCGAACGAGCATTGCCCGGCATTCTCGACGAGATGGAAGTCGAACTGGCGAAGCTGGGACTGTCCAGCGAAGAGTTCACGGTCCGCATGACCGGTTGCCCCAACGGCTGCGCCCGGCCGTACAACTCGGACATCGGTCTGGTCGGCAAGACGCTGGGCAAGTACACGCTGTTTCTCGGCGGCCGAAAGTTGGGTAACCGGCTGAACTTCCTGTACAAGGACCTGGTGCCAGAGAAAGAAGTCGCAGCGGAACTAGTGCCGATTTTCATCTACTTCAAGCAAGAACGCGAACACGGCGAGACGTTCGGTGACTTCTGCCACCGCAAAGGCAAGGCAGACTTGCTGGCGTGGGCCGAGCAATATCAGAGCCAAGTTGCTTGAGTGAACTTATTAGAGCAGCGGCGTTGTCACGCCCGCCGACATGGCTACGACGACCTTAGCTTCTTGATCTCCGCCTCAGCCGCGGCGATCTCCTGCTCTAGCCGTTTCACCTCGCCCGGTTCGTCTTCCTGCTTCTTCGCGCCGGCCAACTTCTGGTGGAGTTGCTGTACGCGTTGGTGCAGCACGTCGATCTTCTTTTTGGCTTTCTTGTCCATGGTTACAAAGCGCAAAACATACTAAGGGTCGGGAGTCCTTTTCATATCGGCGGCGACTTTTTCGGCTCGTAGAGGAATTCGTGAGAATCCCGAAATCTCACGACTTCGGCTACGGTTTCGCCGACATGAAACAGATTCCCGACCCCGTGAGGTAGAATGATCGACGAGGACCTGGATTCTTTGGTCGGTTTCAATTCCCGCGGGCCGGTTTTCAGCACGCCGCCGATACAAATCACGGTGATGGCCAAAACGATGTTCATGGTCATCCAGAACTCGGCCTTCGCACGAAACTTCTCGGCACCGGCGCTGCGGCCGGTCAGTTTGCTGGCGATGTAAAACACGACCAGCGCCAACAAGATCTTCACCCCCAACAGCGGATGATAATACTTGCCCGGGAAATCGTATGTGCCGGCGATAAGGACCGTGTTGATGAGCCCGCTGATCAGCAGCAGCGCGATCGAGATCATCACCACCTTGGCCCAACGGCCACGCACGGCGGCTTGCAGTTCCTTGCGCTGGCTATCGGGCAAAGTGCTCAGCGACGGATGCAGCGCGAAGCGCATGAAAATCGTTGCACCCACCATCGTCACGGCAGGCAGAATGTGCATCCAACGGAGCAAGATATCAACAGCAAGCATTACGACATTCCTTCGCTCTGTGTCCGCGGTTCAAGTCGGTAATTCAATTGCGGCAGCTTGACACCGATCGTAGGTTGGTCCGCGCGCGTTGTCTATACGGGGTGCTGTTCACTGGTTCGATTGTGCTACGGCGAATGCGACCATAACTGATAAGCTAGTTCGAGGGCTTGTATTTTGGTTGCAATTTGGCCTTCAAGCTGTGCATCGCGCACTTTTTCCAGAAGCGACTTATACGCCGGGCCGGGTGGAATGCCGGCGGTTTTCAAATCGTCGCCGGAGACGAGCGGTGGCGGGTTGAGTTGCTCGGACGGCAATGCCAGTTGCTGGCGGCAATAGTCGATGTCCGACGTGCCGCCATCGATGACTCGCGCTACCGCTTCGGCCAACATCAGCAGGTCGCCGATCCGCGGGGCGATCAACACGCGTTGCAACTGCGGCCACGGCGTTCGCCGCGCGGTACGCAACGTTGATTCATGGGCAAGCAACCACTGAGTGCTGTCCGTTTCTTCATTCGACAACCGCCAGCGTTGACAAATTCGTTCGACCGCGTCACGGCGCGACGGCTCGGAAGTGCACACTTCGCGCAACAGCGCCGCCAGCGCCACGGGAAACGACGGTTGCGGCAGCGCATCGAGCACGCGCAGACCGCGCTCCCATGGGGATGCCGACGATTCGCCGCCGGTCTCGCCTTCAGTCGCCTTTAGCCGTGCCGCCTCGGGCAGCACGACCTCTAACAACTGAGCTTCGTCCAATAGCTTCACGGCGCGTCCGCGATGCGGGTCGACCAGCATGCGGCGCATTTCCGCGGCGACTCGTTCGGCACTTACAATTACCAGCTCGTGGGCTTGCCCTTGAATCGCCCGCAGGGTGGCTTCGTCCAGTTCAAAATCAAACGTCGCGGCAAACCGCACGGCGCGCAACATCCGCAGCTTGTCTTCTGCGATGCGTTGGTTCGCGTCGCCGATGGCTCGAATGACGCGCCCCTCAAGGTCCTGCTGACCTCCCACGTAATCGATCACCTGCTCCTGCAGCGGATCGTAAAACAAGCCGTTGATGGTGAAGTCGCGGCGCTGAGCATCCTCTGCGGCCGTGCTGAACGTGACGCTGTCGGGATGGCGGCCGTCACTGTACTGGGCGTCGCGACGAAAGGTGGCCACGTCGATCGAGCCGGCTTGTTTGGACCCCACAATACTTATGACGCCAAAGGCCGCACCGATGGCCAGCGTGCGGCGGAATCCGAACACTTGCCGAATCTGCTCGGGCGTGGCATTGGTGGCCACGTCGAAATCCTTCGGTGTCAGGCCCAACAGTTGATCCCGCACGCAGCCGCCGGCCCACAGCGCGTCGAAGCCGGCGTCACACAGCCTCCGCACGACATCGACGGCGAATTGGCGGGCTTGGGCAGGCTCTATCGTCGGCATCGCAGGAGTGTCCCTTAACGTGGCGGCACGCTTCCAGCGTGCCAGTCACCAAACCTATTGTAGCCGGCGCCAGCCCTGGACAACGAATAACATGACCGGTAGGTTGCCATGAAGTTCTACGCATCATGGCAATTTTCGAACGCCGAGGATAGTCGCATGAGTGCACCGGCTGGTCATCTCCCGCTGGAAGTCGACGTGCAGTCCGTAAAGTCGATGATGGACAAGGCGGCGGATTTTCTCTTGCTCGATTGCCGCGAGTTGGACGAGTTCAATCACGTCCACATCGCCGGTTCGACGTTTATCCCGATGGGGCAAATCCCATCACGAATCGACGAACTGCACGCACATCGAAATCAGCGCATCGTGGTCCACTGCCACCACGGCGGCCGCAGTTTGCAAGTCGCTCATTGGTTACGCGGCCAGGGTTTCGACCACGTGCAGAGCATGACGGGCGGTATCGACGCCTGGTCGCTGGAGATTGACCCGAAATTGCCGCGATACTAAAGTTCGCGCAGCAGAGTCGCGAGTGTTTCATGTCGGCCCAGAGGCTGGCTAACTGACTACAAGCCCATGCGCAGCCGGCATGAAAAGACTCCTAACCCCATTTTGCACGTCCCCTTGAACACTACTGCCTGCTTCACCTATAAATCTGAAACCTGCGGGTGTGGCGGAATTGGCAGACGCGCAAGATTCAGGTTCTTGTTCCCGAAAGGGAGTGGAGGTTCAACTCCTCTCATCCGCACTTTGGTTAAGTCTCGCCGAATCAAGAATGGCGTTGCCGTTGAATTCGCTTGGGTACCTGCTTTCAGCCAGTCGAAGTCTTGCGACTTCAGCTACGGTTTTGAAACGCCCTCGATCAATGCCTCAATGTCCGCCAGCGGAACTCGCAGCAATTCGGTTTGCAGCTTGTTCCGCGAATAGGCAATGTACAGGTGCCCGGCATGCTCGATCGCGTGCGGATACTGCAGTGAGGCCACGCCGGAGCGGAACCGGTTACGCATGCCTGGCGAGGCGATGGCTTCATGTTCCGGCGGAGTGGGAATGTCGAGCCGTGCCAGATTTGTGAACGTACGTCCGTCGCGACTGGCGGCCAAGTGCAATTCGCGGCGGCCCACTTTCGGATTGGCGTTCAGCACCAGCACTCTTACGCCACTGCTGGTTTGCTCCGAAAACAGTTTGCTGGTGGCGTTTGGAAAGTTAGTCATCACGGGCTTGCCCCACGTGCGGCCGTTATCGTGCGACGTGGAATGAAACAGTCGCTGTGATCCGCCGTTGTCGCGGTACAAGGCAAACAAGGAATCGTCCGGCAGCGGCCAGAAGATCGGCTCGTCCGGGCGAAAGCCTTCTACCTCGCCGAACTGAACCACGGGGAACTCGCGCCAATCATCCAGCCGCTGGACGCCGCCGATCAGCACCGACACATTGAAGCGCGCATCGCGCCGCGAAAGTATCCAGTCTCCCGTCGCCAGCTTCTGCGGTGAAAAGTTGTTGATGGCGTTGTCGTAGATTTTCTGCTTAAACCGCCAACGCCCGCTTGCTTCGTCCCAGTCATAGGCCAGCAGTTCCAGTTCCTTGTCGACCCCGAACGCGCCCTTTCCTTTGAAGTGCGCCGCCAGCGCCAGCAACTCACCGTCGCGGACCCACAAGCCGCGCGCAATGAACGCATACGGGGCTTCGGGCACGCCCGTCACCGAGCCCGATGCCTGCCAATGCATCCCATCGTCGCTGACCGAAAACCGCACCTCCTGCGTCGGCCAATCTTCCACTTCAGGCCCGTCGCTCCAAATGCACCAGAAGCGCCCGCCGAAGTGCGCGAGGTAGTTGTGCAACTCGAACCGCAGATCGGTCGGCAATGGATTTTGCTTGTTCATTCCTTTCGGATTCCGCGTCGCCCGGCTGACCACGGCATGCTCGCCCTTCAACACAGGCAGCGTCGCGTAATCGATCATCGCCGGATCGGTGCCCGAGCCGGGGAGAT
>JBGTKH010000207.1:0-11823 GCA_041744735.1 Pirellulaceae bacterium
CAGTTGGGCGACGGCGGTGGCGACCAGCGTGGCGGTCTCTGTCGAAATCGCGGCTTCGACTGGCGACGGGTCGGCGGCGACCGGTGCGGCTTCGGGTAAATCGTCGAGTGAAATCCTTTCCGCGCGGGCTTTGCGAAAATCGGCTCGGCAGCGGTTGGCGGCGATCGCAAACAGCCACGAGCGGAACGATCGCGGAAATTTGTACTGACCGCGCTTCGTCCAGACCACAAGAAAAACCTCCTGGAAAAGTTCCTCGCCGCGATGCCGGTCGCCGATCATCCGCTGAATGAACGTCAGCAGCGGACTGGCGTAGCGGCGGACCAACGGCGCCAGGTACTCTCGCTTTCCCAGCGCCACCTGTCCCATCAGCCATTCATCCCCCTCGTGGCCTTTGTTCATCGGGCTCTCCCACGTTGTCTATGGCTCTATATGCGCTGAGCCCTGGATTCGTTGAAAGGAAAAGAGCGGTCAGCGATCAGCCAGCGATCAGCGATCAGCAGTCAGCGATCAGCAGTCAGCGATCAGCAGTCAGCAGTCAGCAGTCAGCGGTCACGAATTGGGTTTGCGCGCCCTGTTCCCTGTAACCTGTAACCTGTCCCCTATTCCCTGCTTACAACGGCGCCGGCAGGTCGCGGCGGACGAAGATGCCGGCGGCGGCCAGGTATCCGAGCGAGCCGAGGCTCACCAGAATCAGGTCGTACCACAGCGGGCCATAGTCGATCCATTGGCCTTGAGCGTCGTAGCGGAACAGGCTCCAGGTGTACTCGGGCGTGGTGGCCGCGACGCTCACGAAGGCTTCGGGTTCAAATGCCGTGAAGATCGAACCGTACATCAGCCAATTCAAATCGTCCGACGCCATGCCGACGATTTTAACGATCAACTGCACAACGTAAATGCTCACGACAATGCCGATCGTTCGCCAGCGATAGCGGTCCCACGACGACATGAACGTGGTTAACCCGCAGAGGAAGAAGCCTAACGCGAACAAGTTGGCGATGGCCGGCAGAAAGACCTCGGCGTCGACTTTCTCCGACATCGGCGATATGACGATTTCGGGCTCGGCGAACGGCTTGGGAATTCTCGTTCCGATTAGCGGAATGTAAATCGGAGATTGCCACGTCGGGGTGACTTCCTCTTTGACAGTGCTGGTTTGGATGCCGGCATACATTCCCAGCCACGCGGTCAGTGCCAACAGCGCTGTGCCGATCACGGTGACGGTGCCCTGCGTCAGCAGCAACTTGAGCCGGCTGACAGGCTGTGATACCAGCATTTCCATCGTGCCGCGAGACAGTTCGCCGCTAATGCAATCCGAACCACGGGCGATGGCCCAGATCGAGACGCAGAACACAACGATCGGCTCGTCGAACGTGAGCGCTATGCGGCCCGTGTACGTAATCAGCCACTCAAAGTCGACGGGCGAAAACCGTTTCCAGTCGCCGGGCAGCAGATCCAAGATGGCTTTGAAACGCCCGGTGTCCAGGCGGCTGACAATCCACACGCGGACCCAGCAAAAGGCAAAGATCGCTGCGGCGCATGCTAGCAGCAGCCATTTGGCCTCGTGAAACGACTTTTTCAGTAGGGCGCGGTTCATGAGCGCGTTATAGCTTATCACGACGCGTGCTGGCCAGATGCGGATTGCGGCGATTCGGATAAACTTGGCACGGCGCCGCGGCCGAAATAATTCGATGGCCAAGGAAGGTGTGCTGTGCCAAATCTATCGATCCTAATCCCCTGTAATGCTTGCGGTGAAGCGTTGGAAACGACGCTCGCTTCGGTACTGCAGAACCGGCCGGCCGATTGCGAGGTGCTGGTCGTGCACCAGGGGCCGTACGACGATCCGTACGATCTGAAGGGTGAAGTTCGCTTCGTGCCCGTCGCTAGCGGGCTAGGTTTGGCCGAAACGATCAATGCCGGCGTAGAGGCGGCTGAGGGCGAGGTGCTGCACGTTTTGCAATGCGGTGTGGAAATCGAGGACGGTTGGACGCGAGCGGCGCTGCTGCATTTTGAAGACCCGCGCGTAGCGGCCGTATCGCCGGTAGTACTGAATGCCGACGATCGAGAGAAAGTTGTCACGGTCGGCGCGGCCTACGGCAGCGCGGGCACTCGGCGAGAGTGCGCGGCCGGTGCCAGCATCCGCAGCCGCAAACTGTCGCAAACACGCATCGTCGGACCGACGCTGCTGGCCGCGTTCTATCGCCGCTCGGCCGTTGGGGCTTTGAGCGGATTCGATCGAAGCGTCGGCGATCAGTTGGCTGACGTGGATTTGGCCATGTCACTGCGAGCCGCCATGTATCGCAGCATCATCGAACCAGACAGTCGCGTGTACAGTCGCGTCCCGCTGCAAGCTCGTGCTTCCGAATTTCAAGTCGGCCGCTATGCCGAACGATTATTCTGGCGTCATGCGCCGGCGGTCGGCTGGGCGAAGGCGTTACTGTTGCATCCGCTGGCGATCACGGCCGATTTTCTCCGCGCCATCCGTCGCCCCGCGAGTCTGACAAGACTGATTGGACGCGCCGCAGCTTGGCTGGAGATCCGCCGCTATCGAAATCATTATGAGCGGCTGCAAACGGTCTCGCGACCCAGCCCAGCGGCAGTCGACGGCAAACCCGCGCACTTACGAATCGACGCCGCTCACGCACCCGCCGCGGGCCGCGGTACGCCTCCCAACAAAATGTCTCCTAGAAGTGCGGCGTAGGGCGCGCGTGCGATTACCGACTTGGTTTTAGCACAATCACTTCTTGCCGCGAGACTTTGCGCTCTTTCGCTTATCCTTCTTCTTGTCGCGAGGCTTGCCTTTGCCATTCGGCGAACGGTCTGCTGCCTTGCGTTTGGGCACAGCGGGCGCTTTCTTTAAACGCGTGACGAGGCGGAGGTCGAGTACGCGGCGGTCGATGTCGACGTGGAAGATTTCGACTCGAATGACGTCGCCCAGGCGGTAGCTGTTGCCGGCGCGTTTGCCGGTGAGTGTATGCGTGCGCGAATCGTAGTCGTAGTAATCGTCTTGCAGCGAACTGACGTGAATCATGCCCTCAGCGGGCAGGTTAATGCCTTGAGCGAACAGGCCGAAGTCTTCCACACCGGTGATCACCGCGTCCATCTGCTCGCCGATGCGTTTGCTGAGATAGTCGAGCAGCTTCACTTTGATCAGTTCACGTTCGGCGGCTTCGGCCCGTTGTTCGCGTTCGGAGCAGTGCTGGCCGAGCAGCGAGAGATGCTCGAAGTCGTTCGGCGGGCGCTGGTCGCTGAGCAGGCTGTCAATCATGCGGTGAACGACCAGATCGGGATAGCGGCGGATGGGCGACGTGAAGTGGCAGTACTGGTCGCTGGCCAGCGCGTAGTGGCCTTCCTCGACGGGGCTGTAAATCGCCTTCTGCATACTGCGCAGCACAGCGTAATTCACGGCGTGGCGCTCGGGGCGATCGGCAACCGCTTCGATCACACGCTTGATCTCAAAGCGGCTCTCTAAACTTTCGCACGGAATGCCCAGCTCACGCACGAACTCGGTCAGGGCCTTCAGCTTTTTGGGGCTGGGCGGTTCGTGGATGCGGCGCAGGAAGAACAGCTTTGCATCGGTCATCATCTGGGCCACCGCTTCGTTGGCGGAGAGCATGAACTCTTCGATGATCTGGTGACTGACCGTGTTCTCGACCAGATGCGCGCCAGCGACGCGGCCGTTCTTGTCCAAGTCGATCTTGACTTCCGGCAGCGTCAGCTCGATCGCGCCGTGATCCAGCCGGCGGCGCCGCAAGATCATGGACAACTCGTGCATGCGGTCCAGCAGGTCGAAGACTTCAGGCGTAAGTTTTTCCCGCCACGGTTTCGGATCGGCCAAGTACTCGTCAACTTCCTCATACGTGAAGCGCCGGTCGCTACGAATCGCCGCGTTATGCACGTCCGTGGCCACGCGAGCGCCGTCTTCGGTCATCTCAATGAACGCCGATTTCGTGTAACGCACGCGCTCAGGCTGCAGGCTGGCCAGGTTATTCGAGATGATCTCGGGCAGCATCGGGATCACGCGGTCGGGAAGGTAGACGCTCGTCGCGCGATCGCGAGCCTCGTCGTCCAACAGCGTTTTTTCCGGCACGAAATACGACACGTCGGCGATGTGCACGCCCAATCGCCAGTGGCCGTTGTCGAGCCGCTCCAGCGAAATTGCATCATCGAAGTCGCGTGCGTCCACGGGGTCGATGGTGATCACGGTCACGCCGGTTAAATCAAGGCGGCCATCAAGCGACTCGTTGAAGCGATCGGCTTGCTGGCGGGCGACATCGAGCACCTCTTCGGGAAAAAGTTCGGGCAAGTTGTACTCGCGAATGATGCCCAGCGTATCGACGCCCGGTTCACCGCGGGCTCCCAGCACCTCAACGATCACCCCTTCGCCGTCGTGCATGTGCGACGGAAAGCGGACCAGTTCGATCACCACTTTGTCGCCATGCCGCGCGTTCTTCGCGCCGGGATCGCCCACGCAGATCGGTTGAGCGAACACAGTGCCGTCCACTTGCACGTAACCGACTTCGGCGCGTTCAAAATACGTGCCGACAAAGCGGTGCGTGTCTCGTTCCAGCACCTCCACAATTTCGCCGCTGGCCCGCATCTCGCCGCCGCGCTGTTGCTCATTGCTCAGCCGCACCAAGACCGTGTCGCCATCGGCCGCGTCGGTCGTCTTGCTCTTGGGAATGTATATGTCCTGGCTCTTGCCGCTGGAACGCGCCGTGCCGGCGGGCCGCACGAATCCAAAGCCGCCGCTGGTCCGGCGAAAGATTCCCGTGACTCCACCGGCCGCCGACTTGTCCTTTTGGCCCGGCTTGCTTTCGCCAGCGGCCATCGGCAGCACCAGATGGTTCGACGCATACTTGAGCCGGCCCTGTTTCACCAGCCGCTTGATCGTCTTCTTCAAATCGCGATGCTGCTCTTCCGGCAATTTCAGTTGCCGAGCAATGGCCCGCGGCTTGGCCGCACGATAATTCGATTGCTGGACGTGCGTTAATACGAGGCGTTCTAGGTCGCCCTGGTGTTCATTTTCCATGTATCTCACTTCAGGGTGCGGCTAACGGCTTCAATCAGGCCGCGAGTGGCGAATTGCATAGACTTTGTCCACTTTCGATGTCAGCGGAACGACTTGAAGGCGATTAAGAAATTGATTTGAGATGTCGTTGCTGACGGTTACGGCGGGTCGGCCCATTCCAATGCCTCTTGCTCCTGCTGCTCATCAGCGGCCATGTCACGATACTGCCGTTCCAAATCGGGCTCGACGACATGCGGGCGGACAAGATCTTCGATGAACTGGCCCATCCCGCGCGGGCCGACAACGTGGCGCAGACCTTCATACACGTCTTCGTCCACGGTTATCGTCAGTTTCTTCCGCATATCGGCCTCCGTCGATACGTAAACTCTACGTGATCTGCGGATGATGTCAATCGCCTGCTGGTGCTCACGCACCCTTGAAAAGCTTGCGTCCCAGGCTCGCTTGATACGGCGTCCAGTTGCTGTCGGTGTTGACGTCTTCGCCGATCAGTTGGCTGACGGTGTGGATCTTGGCGTCCAGGTTGTCCAGGAAGTGCAGGGCGATGGCTTCCATAGTCATCGGGAGTTTGGGACTGCCAAATTCGTACTCGCCGTGATGGCTGACGATCATGTGTTTCAGCCGCAACAGCAACTCCTTGGGGAACTCTTCGCCCGATAGCTTTTCTGACTCGCGAGCTTTCTCTTCCACCATGCCGACCGCCATCACGACGTGGCCGATCAGTTGGCCCTCGTCGCTGTAACCCAGATCGCGGTCGTACGTCAACTCATCGATCTTGCCCGCGTCGTGCAGGAACGCGCCGAGCAACAGCAGATCGGCGTCGATCTGCGGATAGCGCGGTGTGACGACTGAGACCAACTCCATTAGGCTCACCACGTGCTCTAACAACCCGCCGTGATAGGCGTGGTGGTTCTTCACGCCGGCCGGCGCGCGAGTGAACTTGCCCATGAACGTTTCGTCCATCAGGAAGCATTCGGCCAAGTTGCGTAATTGAAAATTCTTCACCGCCCGCAACATCTCGCTCAGCCGCGACGCCAGCTTATCGACTTGGCCGGCGGCCAGCGTGATGAAGTCCGCCTCATCGATCTTGCTCGCGTCGGCCTTCTCGAAGCGGTTGACGATCATCTGCAACGCGCCGTTGTAGAACTGCGACGTGCCTTGCACTCGCAGATAGTCGCCGTTTTCAAAACCGCCGTACAACTGATCGTTGGCGTTCCACATCATGGCGGTCAGCGAGCCCGTGCGGTCGCTCAGCCGAATCTGCAAATACAAATTCCCCGCGCGGTTGGACCGCAGTTGCTTCTCGCCGGCCAGAAACACTTGATCGACACTTTCGCGTTCGCCTAATTGGCTAATGAAGCGGCGGGACATGCTGAGGGGGCTTTCGAGGAGAGAGTTGTATGCGGCGGGGTGTTTGAGGCGTCGATTCTAGAAGTCGCGTCCAACCGCATCAAGGGGTGGAAGCACCCTGTAATCGTCCCTCCCCTCTGCGATAATCCGCGAAATCTGCGTTTTGTATTGAAACGCAGATTACGCAGATGTCCGCAGAAGGAGAAAGAAGAAAGGAGAAGGAATCATGTCACTAAACGATCTTTCCTACGCTATCATCGGAGCGGCGATGAAGGTGCATCGAGCACTGGGGCCGGGGTTGTTGGAATCTGCTTACGAAGCGTGCCTTGCTTATGAATTGCAGAAGCA
Source organism: Pirellulaceae bacterium (assembly GCA_041744735.1). Classification (GTDB taxonomy): domain Bacteria; phylum Planctomycetota; class Planctomycetia; order Pirellulales; family Pirellulaceae; genus JBGTKH01. Next base: position 6,722 of record JBGTKH010000207.1, read on the forward strand.
AGGTTTTCACATCGAACGACAAAAGCCGGTACCGGTAATCTACGAAGAAGTGAAGCTAGACTGCGGTTTCCGCGCCGACTTGTTGGTCGAAGGGCAAGTGGCCGCCGAATTGAAGGCCAAAGAAACTCTGCACCCCATCGACTCCGTGCAACTCCTCTCCCACCTCCGCCTGTTAAAGCTGCAACTCGGCCTGCTCATCAACTTCCACGAAGTAGACCTGAAGAACGGCATCCGCCGCATCGTCAATAACTACCGAGAATAACCTCCTCTCCACCTCTGCGATCATCCGCGTAATCTGCGTTTAAATTTGAAACGCAGATTTCGCGGATGAACGCAGAGTAAAGAAAGGCAAGGCTGCACCCCTCTCCCCAGAAATTCGGCTAGGGCTCTATACTGGTGCGCACTGACCGTCCGAATCGACACGCAACAGGAACGCAACTTCATGGCCAAACAGCCCAAGAACGCGATCAGCCCGACGCGCGAGGAAGATTATCCCGAATGGTACCAGCAGGTGATCAAGGCCGCCGATTTGGCCGAGGCGTCGCCGGTGCGCGGCTGCATGGTGATCAAGCCCTGGGGTTGGGCGATTTGGGAAAACATGCAGCGGGCGCTGGACAAGATGTTCAAGGACACGGGGCACGAGAACGCCTACTTCCCGCTGTTCATCCCGCTCAGTTTTCTGGAGAAAGAGGCCCAGCATGTCGAAGGTTTTGCCAAGGAATGTGCGGTGGTCACGCACCATCGGCTCGAACCCGGCCCCGATGGCAAACTGGTGCCGACCGGCAAGCTGGAAGAGCCGCTGATCGTGCGGCCGACCAGCGAAACGATCATCGGCCACATGTACGCTCAGTGGGTGCAGTCGTATCGCGACCTGCCGATCCTGATCAACCAGTGGGCCAACGTCGTGCGTTGGGAGTTGCGGACGCGGATGTTTCTGCGCACCACCGAATTCCTCTGGCAGGAAGGCCACACCGCACACGCGACCGAAGCGGAGGCTCGCGAAGAGACGCTGAAGATGCTGAATGTGTACGCCGACTTCGCCGAGAACTGGATGGCGATGCCGGTGATCAAGGGCGAGAAGACGGCCGCCGAACGATTCCCCGGCGCGGTCACCACGCTGTCGATCGAAGCCATGATGCAGGACCGCAAAGCCCTGCAGGCCGGCACGTCGCATTTCCTCGGTCAGAATTTTTCGCACGCCCAGGAGATCAAGTTCCTCGATCAGAACAACGAGATTACTTACGCCTGGACCACGTCGTGGGGCGTATCGACGCGGCTGATCGGCGGCCTGCTGATGACTCACAGCGACGATGACGGTTTGATTCTGCCGCCGCGGCTGGCTCCCAAGCATGTCGTCATCCTGCCGATCTTTCGCAACGATGACGAGCGGTCTCAGGTGCTGCCGTACTGCGAGAGTTTGAAGTTGGAACTGGAAGCCCAATCGTACAACGGCGGCAAAGTGCAAGTGCTGCTGGACACCCGCGACTTGGGCGGCGGCGTGAAGAGTTGGCAGCACATCAAACGCGGCGTGCCGATCCGCGCCGAAGTCGGCCCGCGCGACCTGGCCGAAAACAAAGTCTTCGTCTCGCGCCGCGACAAAGGCAAACTGGGCGGCATCGACCGCGCCAAGTTCATTGCAATGCTGCCCGGCGAACTAGCCGACATGCAAGACGGCCTATTCCAAAAGGCGCTCGAACTGCGCCGCACCAACACTCGCACGATCGACAACCTCGACGACTTCCGCGCTTACTTCACGCCCAAAAACCAAGACAAACCCGAACTCCACGGCGGCTTCGCCCTCTGCCACTGGGCCGAGACTCCCGAAGTAGCAAAGATCCTGGCCGACCTAAAAGTCACCGTCCGCTGCATCCCCATCGACTCGCAAGACGACCCCGGCACGTGCATCTTTACCGGCCAGCCAAGCGCAGGCCGTGCCGTGTTCGCGAAGGCGTATTAACATCACTGGCTCGCATCGTCCCGCTTTTATGTTGTAGAATAGAGACGCGGCAAGAGATCGCTTCAGCCGCCGTTTTTTCGAGTTACCTTCGCGAGAAATCCCATGACTCTTCAGAATCGCATCGCAACGCTAGAGAAGGAAGTCGCGGCGTTGAAGCAACGTGTCGAGAACGGCACGACGGGTCAGTCTGAAAAGTCCTGGTTTGACGTGATGGCCGGGGCCTTTGAAAACGACCCAGAGTTCGACGAAGTGTTGCGACTGGGTCGCGAATTTCGCCAGTCGCAGGACCAGCGAGGCAACAACCCGTGAACGCGTAAGCTGCTCCCCTTGAGGCGCTGTTTGCTATGTTCCTACTGGACACCGACTACGCGGGCATCATCCAGCGCAAGACGGAGCCGGCATTCAGCCGCCTCAAGCAGCGAACGAGTGCCCATGATCTGACCGACTTCTACTTTCCGATCGTCGCCTTTCACGAACAGGTCATGGGAGCGAACCTGTACATTTCTCGCGCGCGTAATCTCGCGGGTGTCGTCCACGGTTACCATCTCATGCAGGAAGTTCTGGTTCACTTCAGGTCGGCACAGGTGCTGCCGTTTGATGATCCTGCAGCAGATACATTCGAGCAACTACGCAAGCAGCGAATCCGGATTGGCACGATGGATTTACGCATCGCGTCCATCGCGCTTGGCAACGACCTGACGGTACTGACTCGCAACGTTCGTGACTTCCAACAGGTGCCAAACCTGCGAGTTGAAGATTGGACCGTTTGATCCGCTGGTTCGACAATCGGGTACGTCGGCCTCTTTGCGACTGGCCGATAGACGAATCGCCAAATCGAGAAAATCTCTGCCGTCCATTATTGAGCATCGATCGAAAGGCGAAACAGCTCGGGCCTGCGTAAAGAAGAGCCGCGCAATTCTCGATGCCACCGGTCGTTGCGGGCCACGACTTCTTCGACTGACCCTTGCGCTGTAACGGAAAGCACGACATACCCAACACCCGGAATCTCGGGATCGTCTTCCTCGCGAATTTCCAACTCGCCGGGGAAGATCTCCTTCGTGAATCCCACAACTCGCTCTAAGTCTTCACGAGTTTGCCGCTGCGCCGCAACCGCACCGACGACAACCGGCGAATTGCCGATCGTCCCCGTATCAGACGCTGACTCGGTCTCGTTCATGGTAGAGTTCGTTTTAGTCTTGGCTGGGTCCGGCGCCGATGCACACATTCCATACTTGAATGATGACGACTGGGCACGGACCCGTCAAGTTCGTGGGACATCAGAACGATATCGTCGATCACTTCGCCGATGGCCGCCGACTGCTGAACCGCGAATAAACCAGGCATTGCCAGTCCGGCGGCAATGCGCGAGATCGCGTGTGCGGTCATCGTGCTGACATCATGAGTCAGCACAATGCGGCCTTCATCGGCTGCCCAGGCGAGCACGGCGGGATCATCTTGGCCACCTAGCCCAACGTCTTGCGCGCGGACGACATCTAGCGACGGAAGCTTGCGCAGTACGCCGCGGAGAATGTCATTGTCGAAGTCCTCATCGACGAGGAAACGCACCGAATCACTCATGGCGATGTTCCGCGACGAGCAAGTAGCCGCTGTCGTACGCCCTGTGGTGGGAACCGAACTTCGTTTTCGGACCGGATGGTTTCAGCCTGTGCTTCACGCTGATTCAGATACTCGTCGACTTGCTCACGGTGCCAGAGGTAATACGTGATGATGGCATACACGTCGGTTAGCTCGACCGACGGGAATTTAAGAATAATCTCTTCGGGCGACGCACCCTGGTGAAAGGCGGTCAAAATCGTTTCGAGCCGCACTCGCGTACCATGGACCCGATGAATTCCGTCGCCGTCCATCTCCAACGGAGGCGGCACAGCCGTCAATGAATCCAAGAGTTGCATCGATTGCCTCCCATTTCATTTGGTCCTCGCGATTCGTTCGCCAATCGATGCTGCACCCGCTGCACAATGGCATCCACGTCGAGAGGACGAGTTTCTCCGCGCTGGCTTTGTGCGACGGCTGGCTCGGTTTCACGAAGGAACCGCTCAAGCTCTTCCTGGTACAAGCGAAACTCGTGGACACTCTGTTCCGGTGTCAGATCCTGCTCGCCACCATCCAGTCGCCTGCCGAGATACTGGTAGAACGCCTCGATTTGATTCGCTGACGCGCCGATGGCCATCGTTTAACCCTCCTTCCATCACTCGCATCAATCATAACTGGTAGCCTCGTCAAATGAAGACGAGACCAGGGCTCTGGCTGACACCGTTTGGCAGCCAACGCTCGCCGGAGTATAAAATGGAAACACATGTTGCCCTTCATTTTGAGGAGTCCACCCGCATGTCGCGCAACGTAATCCTCGCAGCATCGCTTCCGGCCGCGCCTGAGCGGTTGTTTGACATGTATCTCGATGCGAAGGTGCATGCGGCGTTTACCGGAGCGCCGGCGAACATTGAACCTCGCGCGGGCGCGGCCTTCAGCGCGTTTGACGGAATCCTGTCCGGCACCATCTTGCACGTCGAGCCGAAGCGATTGATCGTGCAGACGTGGCGGTCGGCGAACTGGCCTGCGGATGCCGTCGATTCCGTGCTCGTGCTAACGTTCCTGCCGCAGGGAGACGGGGCTCGCATCGAACTGGCCCACGTCAACGTCCCCGAAGACGACTTTGCCGGAGTCAGTCAAGGTTGGGAGAAATATTACTGGATGCCGTGGCGGGCGTACCTTCTCGGTGGCTCGGACGGTTAAGTGTCTAACCATCGCCATCGCACGAGGTTCGAGTCAAGCAGATGTAATCTCTGTCTAGATCCGATGATGGACGGTTTTGCGTATCCAGGCGGCGTACGCTAGAATACAAACGCGGTGTCGTCTCTTGCCAATTGCATCCAAACCATGGCCTACGAAATCGAGTTTGCGGCATCGGTCAAGTTGCATTTGCAAGTTTTGACGGCCAATCAACGTGCCTCCGTGCTGGATGCCATCACAAAGCATCTGGTTCACGAGCCGCTCGTTGAAACGCGTAATCGAAAGCCACTTCGCCCAAATCCGATAGCTCCGTGGGAATTGAGGGTGGGACAACTGCGGGTCTTTTATGACGTAGAGAAGTTTCAGCTAGCGGGCGGCGAGCCGGCAGTTGACG
>JBGTKH010000208.1:0-3669 GCA_041744735.1 Pirellulaceae bacterium
CGCCCCCACCTCGATCGGCCGCGCCATCGGCAACGTTCTGGGCCGCTGCTTCGTGGGCGATACGCTGGTAGTGCTCGATTTTGCCGACGCGAACGGTTCCACGGTTGCCATTGCTGACGCGGGCGCCGCGGGAATCGCGGCCAACCTAACGTCTGCGGCTTTGGGCGTGAGCCTGCTCGTGGTCGCGGCAAGCGGTGCCGCGCTTTTGGAACGCCGCCGGCGGCGAGTTGAACGAGAACAACGGCAGCAGGCCGTCGACAAACTGTTCGCGACAACGTTCGCCGCCAACCCATTGGCCGAAACGGAGGCATCGAAGGCTGAGCTTTCGCCCGAAGACTTCGACCGTTTATGCGACCGTTTGTTCGCGGGTGACGAAACCCCTTGGCACGCGCCGGCGGACGGGGCAGAAGCGTGGTTGACGGATGGAGATAACTTGCGGCCCGATCATCCGCGCGTCGTCTCGCGTAATACCGGTTCAACCTCAACTGCGCTACTTTCTACGAAGCCTTCCTCCGCCCCTAACTCTAGTCCCCTTGCGGCGCAAGCGACCGTGGGAAAGACTAAACACAGCGAGACAGCAATGACCATAAAGAAACAATCTCCAACGGTAACCGTACCTGCCCCGCGTCGTTCAACGCGCTGGCTGCCCGTGATTTGGTTCACCCTCTTCTCGCTGCTGGGCGGCGCCTCTCTCTGGCACGCCTTCCGACACGACACGCCAACGGCGTCCGCCAACGCCACACTAGCCAGCGCCGCATCCCAACCGCAACCGAAATACATCACGCAACCAATCCGCGACATTCAAGTCGGCACCTGGGTTTTGGCCGACAACCCGGAAACGGAAATAGAGTCTGATTTCGATGACGTTATTCCGGACGAGTGGCGGCGATTGCAGTTCCAATTGGTTAAGGAGGATCATAGCACACTAAATGTCGAACTCCTGCGCCCATTGTGGTGGATGGAACAAAATGCGGTGACATCTCCTGGCGATGTCGTCGAATTGAATCTCGTCGAAATGGGCGCGGTTGGTCCCGCCAAATTGCAAGCCATCGAGGTTTGCCCCGATATCGCGTTACAGCCGAGCCCACACCACCGCCTGATTACTGGCAAATTTAGTCATTCCACAGGCAATGTTATCCACGTTTGGATTGGAGGGATCGATGATCCTATTGCCGTCACCTCCACACATCCATTTTGGTCCGACGACCGTCAGGCATTTGTCGCGGCCTTAGAGTTGCGAAGCGGCGAAAGACTTCGGCAAGCGGATGGCTCTATTGTTTATGTTAGCACCGTCAAAGAAACAAATCGCACAGAACCTGTTTACAACCTAGAAGTCGACGGGGAACACGTCTATTATGTCACCAGCACGGGTATATTAGTCCACAACGCCGGCTGTGGACCAGGGACGGTGGTAAATGTTCTTGAATCCATGTCGCCGAAGGCGGCAAAGTACCAAAAACAGGTTACGGGGCTGGGCAAAGGTAAGGCATATTGGGTCAATGGGACGAAATTTGACGGATACAAGAAGGGCGTGTTAATCGATGCAAAGGGACCAGGCTATTCTAGCCTGACAAATCGGCCCGATGTCGCTCCTCAACTCGCTAAGAAACTGCTGGGTCAAGCGGAACGGCAGATCGGCGCAGCAAATGGTACGCCCATCCGTTGGGTCGTGGCTGAAAAAGATTTTGCCCAAAAATTGAGATACTTGTTTAACAGGAAAGGCATAAACATCGATGTCGTACATCAGGCGATGAGGTAAAGCAACTTATGACAAACGACCAATTTCGCATAGGCTTCTATTGGGGGCAACGGCAAGAGACGCTTACCAAATGCACTGATCGAGTGAGTAACTTCCTAGCATCGATCGGCCGCATTGACAAACTTTTTGAAACGTGGCATTTGCGCCGTCATGACCGAAGCAAGAGTCGCGTTAGGCATTCCCTTCAGTGGACGCAACAACGCGTAGAGGCTTTGCTTGTCGAAAGCGCTGTAAAATCAGATTTGGGCGAAGTCATGCCAAGAGCGGGATATTCTCTATTCTTGTGGAATGGCTACGATGCTCACTTTTCTGCAAACTTGGAGATTCGAATAGCTGCGGATGTTAAGAACTTGAAGAACGTCTGCTTGCTCTCAATTCCCGTTGCACCGGAAGCCACTGACCGTCTTCTTAGGGTACCTGTTCTTTTGCAGGCCTGTAAATTGATTGCTAAGTGCTTCGAGCCGGATCACGGCTTGGTCACCTCGGAAAAATTTGAATACTTAGTACACGATTTTGCAAGTGAACACTATAAGTCCAACATTGAGGTACCGGATGTGGGATGGATAACATACTTGTGCAAAAGATATAAACTTCCCGCGCGACTTCCGAAGAAATTCCGTGTCACCCCCGTCGATTCGCTGGGCACGTTGATTACTGCGCTTGATCATAGATTTTCGGTCGACAAGTCAGGCCACGTCGAGGCAGTCAAGGAGCTCACCAGCCTGCTTGACCTGAAATGCATTGTCGAGGCCTGAGAGCTGATGGACTGTTCATTGCGCTAACTCGCGGTGTCGAAAAAGTGTGAGTCATCCCATGCAACTGACGACGATAAATGAAGTTTTCGAGGAGTTCGCTGCTGCGTTTGTTGGTCGCGTGAAGGGAGAGGGTAACATCGCGTTTCCTCGAATTTTACGTCGTGCAGAGCTCAACTTGTCCGTTGATAGTCTACATGAGTTGGATTCTTATCTTGAAGTTTTGCATTCTCATCGTCACAGTCTTCAGGAAGCTGAGTGGGGCAATACCGTTCTTTGGGGAGGCGCCTATTTGGGCGAGGTGATACGTCGAAACGCGGAAGCTGTTTTGAATTGGGTCGACTACGATGAGTTTCTTCGGTTTCATCCACACATTCGAACCGTTTTTCCTGAACGGACGTTGCCTACGTGCGCGTTCCTATGTTCGGACGACGATAAAATGACCATGCCACTGAACAAGATTGCACGCTATATCGAGGAAGGTTCGCTTAACAGTACATTTTATTACGCATTGCTGGAATGTAGATCGGAATAGTGAAGGGGGCTGCGTTTTGGATTACACAATCCGACAACATGCCGGCACTGGACGATTTGCTAGTCTGGGGTGCGCCGGTGCTGACGACAATGGAAGCGCAACGGCACTTCGAGGAGGGTGAACTGGTCGGCAAATCGTACCATTCGCCGGGCAACGTGTTTCTGAGCTTGGCCGTGATGCCCCAGTCCGAAGACCAAGAGGTGATCGACGAATCGACGCACAGCGGCGGCAGCTCGTCTTACAGCACGTCGTCCAGCGGCAGCTCCTCGTCCAGCAGCAATTACTACAACTCCTATTACACCCAGCAGCTTGTCAGCACGAACATCGACTTCGACCCGTCCACGTTCACGGTCAGCGGCTCGGGAACCCAGACGATCACGCGCGACGACGAAGGCAACTCCACCTCCACGTCCAGCGGCGGCGGCAGTTACTGGTACTCCCACAACGAGTGGACCGACAACGCCGTCACCGTCACGGAACTCAACGCCAACGGCAACACGTACGTCACCAGCCACTCGCGCACCTACACCTGGGACAGCAACGGTAATGGGTACGGCGGTGGGTACTCCTGGAGCAGCGATGACCATAGCACGACCAGCGAAAGCTTGATCTCGGCGACGGAG
>JBGTKH010000209.1:0-6617 GCA_041744735.1 Pirellulaceae bacterium
TCGACGGCGGGCGAGCGCTGCGGGCCGTGTTGGCGGCGCTGTGGTCGCACGCCGGGCGGCGGCATGCCAGCATCATGGTGGCGCGGCTGGCACAGATCGCCGCCGTGGGGTTGCTGATTGCGGCGTGGCTGGTTCGCAACGAAGAGATGCACGGCGTAGCTCCCGCGTGGTTAGCGCTGGTGCTGTTGGCCATCTGCCTGTTCTTCAGTGCCAGCTATGAACAAGACCGCTACGATGACGAATCGGAGGACGACGAACTGTTTGGCTACGATTTTTCACAGGGCTACACCAGTCTCGAACGCAGCGACGAGTCGCCACAGACCGAACCGGGGCCGATCTCTCATTGGTTCGAGCAGCGGCGTCTGGCCAAGCAGCGCCGGCAGCGTGAGATCGAAGTGGAAGAGGAGCGCCGCGTCGATGAGATCCTTGCCCGCCTGCACCAACACGGCCTGGAAAGCCTCTCGCCCGAGGACCGTGATGTGCTCGATCGCGTCAGCACACGCTATCGCAACCGTGAAGGCCACGGTGCGTAGCTAGTACTTTGTCAAAGCTAAAAATGTGGGGTAAGCATCCTGCTTGCCAACGCGATTTAACGCAAGCTGGAAGCTTACGCCACATAACTGGCCGACCCCAAAACTAAGGTTTGACGAAGCACTAGACTAGTAATCGGTTTCGCCTGGTTCGCCGATGGACCGCAGGTACTCGGCCAAGCGCGCCTGGATGTCCAAGAGGTTTTGCCATTGGCGCGCATCGACAGAAACTCGCGGTGACTTGCCGTCGGACTGCACCGATTGCAATAGGTTGCGGATGCGGATGTGAAGATACTCCAGCATCTCCGCGAGTTGTGCGGCCTGAGCGGGACTCATGCGGCCGGGCAAATCGGGCGGATCGAGCAAGTGCAGTTTGGCTTGGAAGTCGAAATCCTCGAACGAATTCAGCCCCGATCCCGAACTTTCGTCTTTCTTGCGACGGAACTTTTCCGCTTTGCCGGCCGGCGGATCTTCGCCGCGCAGACGAGCCAGCCGTTCGGCGATTTGCTCGCGCGTGCCGAACAGCAACACCGAACGCCCCACGGTGATCATGTCGCCGTAACGCAGAATTCGTAGTTGAATGTCCTCGCCGTTGACCTTGGTGCCGTTGGTGCTTTCCAAGTCGGTCAGCACCAGTTTGTCGTGGTCTTCCTGAATCTTGATGTGGAAGCGGCTGACGCGCTCGTCGTTCAACTGAATCGAGTTGCCTTCTTCGCGGCCGATGGTCACCGGCGCCGAAAGGTCCGCGAAAATGCGACCTCGGTCAGCACCATCTAACACGCGCAGGGTAATCATTGTCATCGGCCGTCGCTCAACAGAACACAGTGCGCGGGGAACGCATCTAAACCAAATTCCAAATTCCCCACTTGCGCTTATAGCATCCACACGAAACGTGGGTCAAGTCTGCCCCTAGGATTTCCGCGACAAGGCGCACCTGGTCCGCCTCCGCGTGAGAAGGAAGAATCTCACGCCGAGGCGCAAGGATCGCGGAGGAAGTACATGGGGCTGGCTCGGCAGAAGCTGGACGCGGATGAGAAGTTGCGCTAGCATGTATGGTCATGACTCTTGTCGGATCTAAAGCGGTTTCATTTGCGTTGACTGATTCCGCGGGCAACGTGCATCGGTTAGAGCAGTACGCCGGCCAGTGGTTGCTGTTGGTCTTTCATCGTCATTTGGGGTGACTGCCGTGCCAAGAGCATCTGTCGCAGTTGCGGCAGCACGAACACGAGCTCGATGACTTGCATGTGCAGCCCTTGGTAATCACATTCGAAGCGGGACCGCTGGCTCAAGCGTATGTCCGCCGCACCGGCTTGAAGTGGCCGCTGTTGGTCGACCAGTCGCGGGAACTGTACGAAGCCTACGGCATGCTCCGCGGCCGGTGGTGGGACATCTATGGACCGGCAAGCTGGTGGGTGTATGCGAAACTGCTGTTTCAAGGCCGCCGCCTGCGCCGCCCGACCGACGACGTGCATCAACTAGGCGGCGACGTGCTGATCGATCCCGCCGGTGTCGTCCGCCTGCATCACATCGGCCGCGGCCCGGCGGATCGGCCGGACGTCTCTCGATTGCTGCACGTCATTCAGGAAGTTTCCATTTAGATTGTGCACGATCGGCAACCGATCGAATTTTTTCGCCACGTTGCCAAAATTTCGTGCCCGGAATCTTGCAGTGATTGCAATGCTGTCTAGGGAGAGATGCGCAATCGCCGAGCCAACTGGAACTGGGCAGGGGCTCGGCGATGCGATCCTCTCCGGTCTTTGCTTCGTGTTTCTTGCGTTGCTCTTACGTCGGTTCAAAGTTCTTTCTTGAGGGTCGGTGTATGCGTATGCGGTGTCAAAAGGAGAGGGCCAGATGGCGATTGTTACAGTCGAAGAAGAGCCGTTCTCGGCGGAAGCTCACCCGGCGGCTGCTGTTTCAGGAACTGGAGGGCCGGCAGTTGCTAAACGCGGCGCCGATGCTGGTCAATCCGATTCCGGACCAATCGGCGGATGAAGATGCGCCGGCGTTTGTGGTTGACTTATCCACCGTCTTCGACGATCCCGATCTGGCTGCAGGCGACAACCTGACGCTGAACGTGCAGGACAATGACAATCCCGCGGTGGCATCGGCCAGTGTCGACGGCACGACATTGACGCTCAACCTGCTCCCAGACCAGCACGGCACGGCGTACGTCACGATTCGGGCCACCGATTAGGCGGGCGAGTTTGCCGAGAGCACATTTCAACTGACCGTCAATTCGGTGAATGATGCGCCGGTGCTGATTCAACCCATCCCGGATGTCACAGCCGAGGAGTGTTCGCCGCCGATCGTGCTGGACGTGTCCGGTACTTTCGACGACCCGGACATTGCCACCGACTACGATATAGCCTGACGCTCAGTGTCACCGTTGATGCCGGCGACGGCAGCGTTCCGGATTACAATCCGAACTTGCTGTCGGCCTCAGTCGTCGAGGGGGGCATTCAGTTGGATTTCACGGACGGTGAATTCGGCACCGTCAACGTGCTGGTGCGGGCCACCGATCAAGCGGGCGAGTACGTCGAGACGACCGTGCGCGTCACCGTTCCGTCGTCCGGCGGTTCGGGCGGCAGTAACTCGCCGCCCGAAGTGGCCGACGCCATCGCTGACTTTTCGGCCGAGGCAGAGCAAGGTTCCAGCGTGTTTGATCTCACGCACGTCTTCGCCGACGCCGAGGTCGCCGCGGGAAGCGACAGCTTGGCATACTCGGTCACCAGTTCCGATGAAACATTGGTCGCGGCGTCGATCCACGGCGACAACTTGACGCTCAGCTACTTCCTTGGCCAGCTTGGCAGCGCGACGATTACGCTGCGCGCCACCGACAGCCACAATGAAATGGTGGAGACGTCATTCTCCGTTACCGTCGTGCCGTTCAATAACCCGCCCACAGCCACACCGCTGCCGCCGATCACGGTCGACGAAGACGCCGCCGATCAGGTCTTCAACTTGTGGGACTATTTTGCAGACGCTGAAGATGCCGACGACCAGTTGACGTTCGACATTGCCTTGGGGCCTGAATCCTACTGGAGTCCCTTCGACGCCACGATCGATCCCGCCACGGGGCAACTCACCTTGTCGTTCCCGCCCGACGCATCGGGTCAAGCGGACTACGTCGTCTCGGCCACCGACGCGGGCGGCAAGAGCGTACTGTCGACTCTCTCGGTAACCGTCAATGAAGTTAACGACCTGCCGACGGGGCCGGCGAGCCTCGTGACCGTCACGCTGCTCGACGCGCCGCAGGAAACGGTCGTCGATCTTTGGGAATACTTCGGCGACGTGGAAGACGGCCCGGACATGACGTACGAAATTCTCGACGCCACCGTCACCAACCGCACGATGTTCGCCGGCGGGCCCACAATCGACACGGACGATTTCCTGCGCGCGACGGCTTCGGACGTAACGGGCGGCACGTCACAAATCACAATCCGCGCGACCGATGCCAGCGGCGCTTCGGTCACCGGCACGTTCGAGTTCCGCACCGCGCCGCCCACCGTGTCGATTGTCGATACGAAGCACACGGGTGAAACGGCCGCGAAGGCGGGCCATTTTGAAGTCAAGCTCACAGGCACGCCCACAGGGATTGTCGAAGTGCCCTTCACTCTGACCGCGGCGCTCGGTGCATCCGCCGCGGCCGGCCTGCCGGCGGCCAATTACACCGTCAGCCTGAGCAACAGCAGCAGCACGTTCGACGCAGCCACCCAGTCCGGCGTGCTGAAGTTCGACGGCGCGAAGCTCGTCAAGCTTACGATCGACGCGCCGGATGACGCGGATAAGGAGGGCGCTACCAGTGTCTCCCTGGCGTTGTCTTCCGGCACAAATTACAATGCGGGGACCATGTCTGACACGATGCGTATTTATGACGACGACAGCGGCGCGGTGGTCTACATCGCCCAAGTCAAACACACTCGCGAAGGCGCTGCGGAAAGCGACTATGGTGAGTTCGTATTGGAAAGCATCGGCAAGACATTGCCGTTCGAGTGGTGCGCCCTGAACAACGGCGCCTCCTGCGACGATGCACCGGCCGACGCCGTATTCATGATCTGGGATGACGACGCCAATGCGTTGGTCCCCTGGACCAACTATCCCAACGTTCCCGAGTACAAAGTAAGTTACCAATTGACCGATTCCGTGGCCGCGCTACCGGGCGATGGCGACTACACGGTGACGATGGGCTCACTGGCCTCCAACAAGTCGGCCAAAATCGCCATCATCCCGCCGCCTGACGATGGCGACGAAGTCGACGAATTCGTGAAACTGAAACTCGTCCCCCGCAGCGGACCTTGGGGCATCGTCCAAACCGCCGCCGGCGACCACCTCGGCTGCTTCCAAACCGGCAGCTATGCGCTCGGCGCGCCGGACGTTGGAACGGTGACAATTCAAGACTCTGCTAATTGCTCATGTCAGTCGCCAATTATTCAGTCGGCGACGGACTCGTTACTAAATATCTCATATCCACTTCCGACGATTCCAATTGAGTCCATTGGGCCTATCGTGACTGTGACAGAAACCATTGTCTACGTGTCACATCTTAATTCAGTCGTCGCCAACTGGCGAAACAATGGCTGGGACTTTGCCGCTGATCTTTTGGCGAAGTTTCTTACGCAATATGACATGCCAATCGGCCAAGTCCACGACTTTTCGCGCCACGCATTGCGTGTGAAGAACGACAAAGTATTTGATCGATTGATGCGGGCCAAACTGACGGCAATTGCGCAAAGCAACTTCCAGGCAACGCCGCATTTTACCAATGGATTGGCTCGAGCGAGGAGATTGGATCTTCCAGATAATGACCCGGCGTTTTCGATTCGCTGGTACGACGGCGAGCTGTTTTATGCATTTGGTGGCGCGCGAGTAGGTTATACAAATGCCAAGCTATGTTTAACGGAAGTTAGCCCGAATGTAATAGAATGGACATTTTCTGGCGAGATAAGAGTGTGGGATGTATATACATTTCGTCCAACAGAATATGGTGTGAGGCTATTGTTTCCCTCGTACTTTGCGGCCCACCAGCTTGAAACGAGATTTGGGTATACGCCCTTCACAAGTCAGGTTTTATTCCATGCCGAATATCGTGGAACGTTTGCCAATCCGTAATGGATATGTCCACATATATAACGACAATGTGAAACTTCATTTGTCGTCTGACAAAATCCGCAGTAATGTGATGTTGAAAACGATGTTGGCATACTTCTATGCACCTGCAGTTTAGTCTGAAGACGCTCTTAGGATTGATGCTAGCTGTCTTATGTAGTTCTCTGATCGCGAGATGGACCATTGACCTACATAGGCAATTGGACACGAACGCACGGGTCCTCCGGCACGTTGACGCTTTGGGGGGCACATGGGAGTATGGAGATTTTGGTATCGGGATAGCATACATTTATTTGACGGGCACGCACGTAAGTGATAACGATTTACAAGTTTTAAACGAACTTAGCACCATCGAGTGTCTATTCCTCGCTAATACGGATATTAGCGACAATGGCTTGATAGCGATCGCCGAGATACGCGGGCTTCGTTCGCTGGATCTCGGCCAGACTAGCGTTTCGGATGAGGGCCTACGTTGGCTCTGGAAAATGAATTCGCTCCGCGATTTGGACCTTTCGGGCACAGAAATTACCGATGAGGGATTGAAACACTTGAGGCAAATGAGGTCTCTGTCAGGTCTGTCTCTTAAGGGAACTCAAACTAGCGAAACCGAGATCCGAAGCCTTCAATTGGCGCTGCCGTATTGTCATATTCACCATTAGCGAAGGAATACCGCGATAGGCGGGATTGGCAACCAACTGCGCTACTGCTGGGGTTTTTTGGGATGCACTTATGTCACCAAACAGCGAATCTATTGATGAATTGTATCGGCAGGCGGTGCAGTTTCATCGACGCGGGGATTTGGATCAGGCGGAACGGATTTATCGGCGCGTGCTGGAGCGGAGTAGCTGTCTATTCTGTGAAATTGGCGCTGCCTGATTTTGGCGGATGGATTATGACGGAGGTATGGATGTTGAACAACTCAAGCAGGATGTGCAAGAGGGACGCCTGGGTGTTGACCGGCTGGTCGATCTGATCGGCATG
>JBGTKH010000210.1:0-4653 GCA_041744735.1 Pirellulaceae bacterium
TGACGCGGTTGTCAGCATTGCGTTTTCTGCGGACGGCAAACGTCTGCTGACCGGTTCGTTCGACTACACCGCGAAACTGTGGGACTTGGCGACCGGCCAGGTCATGCAAACGCTCGAGGGCCATCGCAACTGGGTCTGGTCAGCCGCCTTCCGCTACGAGCACGACAAGGACGGCAATTTACTGGCGGACGTTAAGGAGAAGCAGATCGTCACGGCCAGCGAAGACGGTTACGCGATTGTCTGGACTGACAAGAGCGGCAACTGGACGGACGTCAAACAGATCGAACGCAGCCCGCCGTTCCGCGGTCACGTCGGGCCAATTTACGCGGCTGCGTTTTCGCCCACGGGCCTGCGCGTGGCGACGGGTGGCTATGACAAGCGAATCTTGATGTGGAATCCGGCCGAGGTGCAGGTTTACGACTACCAGAGCGAAATCGAAAACTACTTGGCCAACTTGCGCAACGCCAATCAAGGTCCCGCCGAGTCCCGTGCGGCGGTGGGCGGCCCGAAGTACCAGGCTTTCGACGGTCACACGGCGGCGGTTCGCAGCGTGTCGTTCGATCGTCGCGGAAATCGCCTGCTCAGCGGCGGCCAGGACAACACGGTCCGCGTCTGGGACGCGCGCACGCAGCGGCCGATCAAGATCCTACGCGGTCACGATAGCTGGGTGCGGTCCTGCGTCTTTATTCCAGCAGCCGGTGCGGCCAACAATAACGGCCAGCAAGACGAGCAATGGGTGCTCTCCGGCAGCCACGACCGCTCCGTGAAGCAGTGGAGTATCGAGCGGTACGAAGAGGTGCGCCGGGTGGCACAAGGGCGCGTGCTCGAAGGTCACGATGCGGACATTCTCTCGGCTTCGTTCTCCAAAGATGGAAACCACATCGTAACCGCGAGCCAAGACCGTACCGCGCGGATGTGGAACGCCGCGAATGGCGACGAAGAGCACACGTTCCGCGAAGGCCACACGTTTTTGGCCTCGAAAGCGCTCTTCACTCCCGACGGCAAGAAGCTGATCACCAGCGCCGTCGATAGTACGACGCGAATTTGGGACATCACCACCGGTACGGAATTAGTCCGGCTCGACGGGACGGGACGGCACGCCACGGTGGCCATGGCTCCGAACGGTCAGTGGCTCGTGACGGGCAGCGACGACAATACGGCCAAGATTTGGAAATTGGTGATCAATCTGGACGCGGATGGTACTCTGGCGTATCAGGACGTACAAACGCATTCGTTATCCGGTCATAGCGCCTCGGTTTCGGCGGTAGCCATTTCGCCCGACGGCAAAATCATATACACCGGCGATGCCAACGGGCGCGGCAAGCTATGGGACGTAAGTTCCGGCACGCCCGTGCCACGATTACCCAACCTGCTCTCGCACGTGAACCGCATCACGGCCGCTACGTTTTTTCCAGATGGCAGCCGTCTGCTGACGGCCAGCGGCGACAATTCCATCGTGCAGTGGGACGTCAAGACGGGCAAGGAAGATCGGTCTTTGCGGATCATGCACACTAAGCCCGTGCTGGCGATGGCCATCACGCCGGATGGCCGATTTGCCTTGACGAGTGCAGCCGACAAACGCGTCCGTCTGTGGGATATCCAGCGAGTGGCGATGGTGAAGGAGCTGATTCCGAATGCACCAAAGCTTAATTGGTGGGGGAGACCGATCGGCGAAGTGAACTCGCTGGCCATTTCTCCCGACGGCAACTTTGCGGTTACCGTCAGTTCGGAAGAGCGGACCGTTCGGCTTTGGGATTTGAATTCCGGGCAAGAGGTTCTGCCTCCGCCGGATCGCCGTGAACCGCCCGACGGTCCCTACCTCGACTTTGCCAACCGCGGTTTGATTTGGTCGGCCAGCTTCGCGCCGAATCAAACTCAGATCGCCACGGTCGGTGGAAACAATGCCCGCATTTGGGACTTCACAGTTGTGGAGCGACCCGTGCAACCGCGCATGGTGTTCGTGCCGCACGATTCCGTGGCAGCCGCCAGCTTCTCCAGCGACGGCAGTCACGTGGTCACCGGCAGTTGGGACAGCACGGCCAGAATCTGGAGCACCGAAACCGGCAAAGACGTGATCATCCTCGGCGCCGAAGGGATTCGGCGAATCAACAGCGTTGTGTTCTCGCCGGACGACCAATACGTGCTGACGGCTAGCGACGACAAAACGGCCAAGCTCTGGAAGCTGGACTTGGACGCTAAGACCGGCACCCTTTACCGAGAGTTCACGGGACACACAGACTCCGTGCTGTCGGCCGTCTTCTCGTCAGACGGCAAATTCGTGCTGACTGCCTCGAACGATACCACGGCGCGTGTATGGAACACGCAGAGCGGGCAAACAGTGCATGTGCTTAAGAGCAGTACGGACTACGAGCACGGACACAAGTACGGAATCTGGCGCGCGGCTTTCTCGGGCGACGACAAGCGCGTCGTCACCGGCAGCAAGGACAACACGGCACGGATTTGGGATCTGGAGAGCGAGACGGTCGAAGTGATCCTCGAAGGCCACACGGCGGCCGTCACGTCGGTCGCATTCTCCCCCGACGACCAGCGCGTGCTGACCGGTAGCGAAGACTACACGGCAAAAATCTGGGATGCGGAAAAACCACCGAATCAGGACACAGTTCAAGACCGGGAAGACATCGCGGAGGGAGCCGGGGTCGAAATGGCTCCCGACAACCCGCCCCAATTTGCCGGCGAAGTTGTTCAACCGAGAAAGGGAAAGGAGATCCTGACCCTCAAGGGCCACACCCAGGAAGTTACTTCTGTTAACTTCTCGCCCGACGGCAGCCGAGCCCTAACCGGCAGTCGCGACGGATCGGCCATCATCTGGCTAACCAGCCATTGGAACGAGCCGCCGCTACCGGAAATTCGCGTGGGGAAGTTAGATGAGACTTCGTCGTCGTCGGCTAGTGATCTGCAAGCCACTCCGACGCAAAATACTTCATTTAATCCGGCTCGCAGTTTGTTGGCTATTACGGTCGTGACTGCTGATGATGCCGAGATTATCGAGCCGTTTGACGGCATCGGCTCGGAGATTTTGAACGATAGTCGCCTCTATTTCGCTGTTGTCGATGTTTTGGGCAATGATGGTGAGGAATTCGATTTGCCGATAAAAATGCTTGACGCTGAGTTACTGCTGGACCTCGTACACCGATTCCCGAATGGGCGGTATCGTGTGTATCTCGCCGAGCGTGGAACCGCCCGGCAGCTATTCGACTTGTTTGTCAATCAGCACAAGTTTTTCAATTCTGGCACGGGAAGTAGGCGAGGATCCACAACCGCATCATCTCAAAGCCTCGGAACTCATATTGGTTCACGCATTGCGGCAGACTCGCTGGGCGACGTGTCGAGTTTCGTGCCTATCTTGAGGCCGCTTCACAGGCGAGTTGTCACTTCGTTGATTGCGGATTCGGAGAACTTAAACGGGGATATCCGGGTTGCCGCGTCACACGCTCTTGACAGTCTCTGCGCGCGGAATCACGTGGACGCAAACGACCTTGCATTGCGGATCGACGCCATGGCAACGTCGGCAACAATTCGAAATGACCAGCTCGACCGATGGCTCGCGCAAGCGCATCTGCTGGCGCAAGTGTGTAACGTTCTAGCCGATCAGCCTTTGTGGCGGCAGGGGATGCCGGAAATGCTCTCGACCTTTATGAAAACTAGCCTCGAGACACGTCTCGCGTTGTCCAAGTTGAATGGCACACCTCTCGAACCCAACGACGCTTATGCCGACTATCTGAATCTGCTCACCACTTGTGTCAAAGTAATCGATTCCAATGTAGGTCGCCGCGGTTTTGAAGTCGATAAACTTCACGTGGCGCGGTTTGAATTTGCGCGAACTTCGGCTGATATGGCCCTCGCAATGGGACGGGAAAGTGAATATCGGGAATACCTCGGGTTTTGTGTTGCGCACGCGACGAGATACGTTGCCGCGTTAGAACCTATGTTTGTGATTGCGGAGCAAACCGAGCTCGCGTATCTTACTCAGCGAATTTCCGAAGCGAAGGAGAAACTATTTGCATCAAAAGCAGAACTCGCGGACGTATGCATTGAACCGGGGAACAAAATCCAGCAATTCCGAGCGCTAGCGGAAGCTCGTCTACAGAATTGGCGGCTCATCGAAGGCAATAAAGGCAGGAAGGGCTTTGAAGCGGATATAGAAGCGTATGCCCGTTCCGCTTATTTCTTAGCAAAAGCTCGTTTCGCACAGGCATCTGGGAATGAAACCGAGCGCATGGTTGCACTCCTCGATGCTGAAATTGCCGCCCTGCAACGTCTAGGGGCATTAGAGGCGTTTATAGTGGACGCGGAGTCAACGGCAATCCCGCAGGTTTTCGCGCTGTTGATTGATGCTTCCGAAAAATGGATCGCCATCAAGTTGCAATTGGCATCACTCCACGAGGATTCGAATTCGACAAGATCTGCATTAACGGCTCATGCGGAACGCGTGGGGCGAATCGTTGAGGAGACCGAGAGGTTGTGGCGGACCGGGCAAACGGGTGGAACTCTAGTAGCTGTCTATTCTGTGAAATTGGCGCTGCCTGATTTTGGCGGATGGATTATGACGGAGGTATGGATGTTGAACAACTCAAGCAGGATGTGCAAGAGGGACGCCTGGGTGTTGACCGGCTGGTCGATCTGATCGGCATG
>JBGTKH010000211.1:0-27329 GCA_041744735.1 Pirellulaceae bacterium
CCACGTCATCCGAGTTGACTTGATGCATCACGCGCTCTCCAATAAAGGTCCCTCCCGACACGAAAACGGAAAGCACTACCTCTACCAAAGTTCGCGTTGCCGCGCTAGCCTAGATTGCCCAAAGTGCGCGTTGGCCGTGAAAAGGTATGGCTAGAATAAAGATGAAAAAAGGAGACAGCGCCATGCATGCGAGGCCAAGGTAATGGTGCCGACTTGATTCCATCCGTCTGGACCACTCGCCCCGAATAATCTCCTCAGCTTGCGCCCGAGAAATGCTAATCCTACCAGAAACTTCGTCGTTCGATGCGGCATAGTCTGCTTCCTGCATCGGCAATATTGGACACGGTGTAAAACGGCAAAAGGTACAGTTTTTGTAACGGTCAACATCCTCATGGCTAACACATAGCTCAAGTACTCGTTGCTCCCAATCGTTGGCCGGATAATGCGCGACGAGTTTTGAATAGTTGTAAATTCTTGTGAGGTGTTCCGTTGTGAGTTCGCGCTCTACCTCACGGCGCATCGCCGCACACCAATCAGCAAAATACTCAATTTGCTCGTGAATCAAGCCTGCGCCTAACAATAGGATCGCTTGGTCTGATGGGTCAAGTTCCGGCTTCTTGGATAACATGCGGCGACCCTGTTTGTCCCAACCGCTCGTTTAGCATTGTATGGACATAAAAAACGTGGCTAAGCACACGCGGCTTTTGAAGGTTCGCCGCTCAGGATTGTTACGGGGATATCTGCTCGCACACTGCACGTCGGATATCTACCCAGTCATTTGCAGTCATCGGCGTCGCTTCGCCGCTATCGAGTCCCTCTAAGAGTTGCGATTCCAAACTCGCTTGGGATGCACGAGCTTGAATCAACGTGCGAATGTAGTCGCCCGCATCGGCATAACGGCCCTGAGATACCTGCTGCTCAACAAACTGCCGCAGCGGTTCCGGAAGCAAGATATTCACGTTTGTCATCGCCACGTCCTCCAACTAGTCGTATCCTAACGTGTGATGGTTTCAATGACAAGATTTGATTGATTCTTGTGGTCTTCGAAGACCCACCCCTCTTCCACCTACTGCAAGTCTTCCCATGCGTTAATCAACCAACTGGCCGCGCGGTCGATTTCTTCTTCGGACGTGTACCAGCCGACGCTCAGCCGTACGGTGCCGCTGGCTTGAGCAGGGGACAAGCCGAGTGCCGCGAGCGTGGCGGACATGCTGGTCGTGCCGCTGTGACAAGCGGCGCCGGTCGAAGCGCAGAGCTCAGGGATTCGCGCCAGCAGTTCATGGCCCATGACACCGGGAAAGCTGACGCTCAGCGTATTCGGCAGCCTGTCGGCCCCGGCGCCGTTGATCGTCAGCTCCTCGCCGATCGCGTCTCGCAATTGTTTGTGCAGCCGATCGCGCAACATGGTCAGACGCTGTCCGATTTGGTCGATACTTTTCGCGGCTAACGTGGCCGCTTGTCCGAGCGCTACGATATAGGGCACGTTCTCCGTACCGGCACGCAAGCCGCTCTCGTGACCGGCGCCGTGCAACACCGGCTCCAGCGCCACGCCGCGGCGCACGAACAACGCGCCGACTCCTTTGGGTGCGTATAACTTGTGCCCCGCGATCGTGAGCAAGTCCACGTCTAACTCGTCGACGAACGTCCGAATCTTGCCGGCACTTTGAGCGGCGTCTGTGTGCACCAACACGTCGCGCGTGTGACAGATCTCCGCGATTGCGCGGATCGGTTGCACGGTGCCAATCTCGTTGTTGGCGTGCATCACGCTGACCAGCTTGGTGTCGGGACGTAGCGCGGCCGCAACGGCTTTCGGCTCGACGACACCGTGGCGATTGCTGGGCACGATCGTCACGTCGAAGCCCAACCGTTCCAAAAACTTCGCCGGTGCCACGATCGCAGGATGCTCGATCGCCGAGATGATCAAGTGTCCGCCCGCCGAAGCAGACTCGTACAACATCACGCCTTTCAGCGCCAGGTTATTGCTCTCCGTCCCGCCGGAGGTGAAAATAATCTCGTCGCGGTCGGAACCCAACAGGGCAGCAACCTGTCCGCGGGCGTCTTCCACCGCCTCCTGACACGCCCGCCCAAGCGCATGGTGGCTCGACGGATTGCCGTAATGTTCGGCCAGAAACGGCTGCAGCGCTTGCTGCACACTGGGCGCAATTGGGGTCGTGGCGTTGTAGTCGAGATAAATCTGGCGCATTTCGGCAGGGTGGTTGTGTTATGTTGGTGGGACAGGGCAATCCGTCGGATCATCGCTCGCTTCCGAAAAACGGCCGCTAAGTGCATTCGCAGAAAACGTTTGCGACAATCTGCTGTTGGCCAAGGGCGACTCTTGCGGTACTTATTTGGCGGGTCAATTATAGGGCTCTCAGCAATCCGAACGCCGCATCCGCCGCCGATTAGCTTAGGAAGCGATTCTGCGGGCGCGAAGGTCGCCACAACCATTTTGTGTAACAGAATTACGGGACAGTGGTTACAATTTCGAGGAAGACTCTATAATAGCCAGCAAGGCCGTTGCTGAACAACTCGTCACGGGAGCGATTCAATGGAAGAAATCAAACGACAAGTCACACGTGCTCGCTGGCGGTTGATCCTGCAGCAGTTTCTGTCAATCGTCACGTGGACCCTGTTCGCCACTTTGTTGGCCGCGGTCGTGGCGTTGGCCGTTCCGAAAATCTGGGTGCTGAACGTAGACAAACAGATGTGGACTTGGAGTTGGATCGGCGGATCATTTGCGGCCGGGCTGGTGTTGGCGGTGATCTGGACGTTCTTCGTTCGCCGCGGCGCACTTGAAGCGGCGATCGAAATCGACCGTCGCTTCGGATTGAAAGAGCGCGTGTCGAGCACCTTGTCGCTGGCTCCGCAGGAACTGGATACAGAAGCGGGCCAAGCGCTGCTAGATGATGCGGTGCGGCGGGTGTCGCGCATCGACGTCAACGAACGGTTCGGCGTGTCGCTCAATTGGCGGGCGCTGCTGCCGCTGTTGCCGGCCATTGCCGTGTTTGCACTGGTGCTCGCCGTGCCGGATGCCTTGCCGCGGCAACCAGGCTCGAACAGCGAGACACAAGCGGCGACCAAGGAGCAGATCAAAAAGGTCAACGAAGAGCTGAAAAAGAAAATTGCCGAGCAACAGAAAAAGGCGGAAGAGAGCGGCTTGAAGGATGCCGAAGTTCTGTTCAAGGAACTGCAAAAGGAACTCGACAAGCTGGCCGGCAAAGACGACCTGGACCGCAAGAACGCGCTGATCAAGCTGAACGACTTGACCAAGGACATCGAGAAACGCCGCGATCAACTGGGCGGCGCCGACGAGATGCGCAAGCAGTTGAACCAGATGAAGAACATCGAACGCGGTCCGGCTGACAAAGTGGCCAAAGCCATCAAAGACGGCGACTTTAAACAGGCGCTCGATGAGCTAAAGAAACTGCAAGAAGAATTGAAGAACGGCGAGATGGACCAAGAGCAACAACAGCAACTTGCCCAGCAACTCGACCAAATGCAGAAGAAGCTCGAACAGATGGTACAGGCCCACGAGCAAGCTAAACGCGACTTGGAGCAAGAGATCAAACGGAAAATGGAAGCTGGCGATTTGGCCGAGGCCGGCAAGCTGCAACAGAAACTGGATCAGCTCAATCAGCAGAATCAGCAGATGCAACGCATGCAGCAAATGGCCAACAAGCTGGGCCAGTGCGGCCAGTGCCTGCAACAGGGCGACGGCCAGCAAGCGGCCCAGCAACTGGGCGAGTTGGCGGCCGATCTGCAGCAGATGCAACAAGAACTGGACGAGTTGGAGTCGCTCGACGACGTGATGGATCAGATCGCTCAGGCCAAGAACGCCATGAACTGCAAAGAGTGCCAAGGCGCCGGCTGCGAAGCCTGCATGGGCGATGGGTTCAACCAAGGCTTCGGCATCGGACAAGGCGAGGGCAACGGTAACGGACTCGGTGAAGGGCAAGGCTTCGGCGATCGGCCCGAAGAGCGGACGGATACGGGATACTACGAATCGCAGGTCCGTGGCAAGCCTCGCCCCGGCGAGGCCGTGCGAACCGGCGACGCGGACGGGCCCAACGTCGCCGGCGTCTCTCGCGAAACGGTGAAGGAGGAAATCTTAAACGCCGTCAGCAAAGATCCCGACCCGCTTGTCGATCAACAACTGCCACGTGCTCAGCGCGAACAGGCCAAGCAGTACTTCGAACGCTTCCGCAAGGGCGAGTAGGTGCGGATTTGTTACGTAGGTTGGGACTCCGTCCCGACCAGATTTTTTCTGACATGTTCGTCGGGACGGAGTCCCAACTTACGATTTTTTTACAACCATTTCCGCAGGTTCAAAAATCCTGCGACTGACAACGACGCCCACCAACGACCCCGCCCACCAACAAAGACCCCGCCCCAAAGCTCTTAGGAAACAGGAAACATACTATGCCCAGATTCGCTGCCGCGTTTTCGTTGCTATTGATTGGTTGCTTATCAATCACTCTGCCCGTTCGCGGCGAGAACTGGCCCGGTTGGCGCGGGCCGCGCGGGGACGGGACGAGTTTCGACAAGAACGTGCCCACGAATTGGGACGGGCAAACGGGCGAAAACATTCTTTGGAAAGTGCCGCTGCCGGGCAGCGGCCATGCGTCGCCCGTGGTTTGGGACGACCGCATCTTTGTCGTCGCGTGTCTGGAGGAAAGCGAAGAGCGCGTACTGCTCTGCCTGGACCGCGCGACGGGCAAGACGTTGTGGCAGCGAACGGTCTTCCGTGGGCCGCTGGAGACGAAACACTCGTTGAACAGTTTTGCGTCGAGCACGCCGGCCACCGACGGCACGCTGGTATATGTGTCGTTTCTGGAAGTCGACGGCCGCACGATCCCGGCACCAAACGTCGGCACGCCGCGGCCGATCACGCCGGGCCGCATGGTTGTGGCGGCGTATGACTTCGACGGCAATCAGAAGTGGCTGGTCAAGCCCGGCGACTTCGTCAGCGCTCACGGCTACTGTGCCAGCCCGGTGTTGTACGGGGATCTGGTGATCGTGAACGGCGATCACGACGGCGATTCGTATGTGGTGGCGCTCAACAAGCAGACCGGCGAGAGTGTGTGGTCGGTGCCGCGCGAGTATAAAACGCGCAGCTACGTCACGCCGATCATTCGCGACGTCGCGGGCCGCACGCAAATGGTGTTCTCGGGCAGCAAGTGCATCGTCAGCCTCGATCCCAACGACGGCTCGCGGCACTGGATGATCGACGGGCCGACCGAGCAATTCGTGGCCTCGATGGTGTTCGACGGCAAGCTGTTCTACATGGCCGCCGGCTTCCCCACGTATCACGTCATGGGCATCCGCCCCGACGGCCGCGGCGACGTGACCGGCACGCACGTGGTTTGGGAAGCGACCAACGCGAAATGCTACGTGCCCTCGCCCGTCGTAGTCGATAACTATCTGCTGGTCGCCGACGACCGCGGCACGGCTAATTGCTTCGACGCCCCGACCGGCGAGCGCCTCTGGCAAGAGCGGCTGGGCAACCACTTCAGCACATCGCTGATCACCGCCAACGGCCTGGTCTACTTCGTGGCCGACGACGGCCTCACGAAAGTCGTTCGCCCCGGCCCTCAACTAGAAGTCGTGGCCGAGAACCCGCTCGGCGAATACTGCTACGCCTCCTCCGCCATCGCCCACAGCCAACTCTACATCCGCGGCGAGAAGCATCTGTACTGCATTGGCGCGACCAATACGTCCGCCGAGTAAAACGGGTTGGATCAAGCGTGGCTCAGCGAGCCGACCCACCATGCGACGTGGCGAGGGTAGACGAGACGATGTGGAAAGTGACAGCCATCATCTTCACCGTTGCCTTCGCGATTACGCCGGTGGTGGTGGAAATCCTCCGCAGCGTGATCCATGCCCGACGAGAACGATGTGATGGCCTCGGTGGCACTCAAGACATCTCGATGTACGGTACCATTACGGCGATCATCTGTGGTGGCCTCGCCGCTATTTGTCGGTGGTTTACGTTTGCGACTCATTAGCCGCGACCTCACCTAGTCGCTTGCAGTTTGCATCCCGCGATTTTTTACTGAACGAGCCTGTTGTGCACCGTGACCGCCGACGAATTCTTCGATTTCGTGGTGGCGAGCGATATTGCGCGCCGTATAACGAAAGCCCACGCCTTGTACGCGGCCCCGATAATGGACTTCTCGGCGTTCAGCGCCCGACGATTCGGTCACGGACAAGTGTGCCGGATTCACACGCGAGCCCGCGAAGCTCGAAGAGCAGGTTCGATTCCTGGCGGCGACACTCACATTTCGATCTGTGTTATCACGACAGCAGGTCGCTTGCCGAAGTCGTAGGAACGACTCGCTCGCGAAACAGTGCGTAGCTGCTACTTTTCTCCGGCAGGTCGAGGTCTCCCCGGTATAGGAAGGCCAGAATTGGAGCCGGATTCGCTGCCCATGGCGGTGACCAATTGCCATCAGACTCCCCGGCCACGAGACGCTGATGGAACGCGACGCGGTCCTCTCCCGAACGGCGCGTAAAGTATTGCACATCCGCTCCGCGCACCATGATACGCTCACATCGAGCGGCGGCGTGCAGCAGCGCAAGATCGTATATCGCCGGCCGCACGCCGCTCTCGAAATACGAAATTAGCTCCGGGCAAATCTTGGTAATCGCAGCGCTGGATGTCTCAACGTTGTTCAATTCGAATTGGCCTTTCGATTGGACGTCGAGCCAATGCAGCACTCGGTCGCGGAGATCTAGGACGAACGGCAAAAACACGCCGTTTTCGCCATTAACGGCGAACTTTAGTTCGACGGTGCGCGGGTCAAAGTGCGTGCCACACGCATCGTCCCGAATCATGAGCCCGGCAAAACCTCGCTCCAATCGGCTGAACGGCATCCCAGCGTAGTTGTTCACCACCATGACGGCGAACCGCGCGCCATTGTCGGCGGCTGGTCCGCAATGAAGATCAACAAACTCCGTCGCGCCTTCCGGCCAAGGCCCGTCGCGCAAGTCGCCCGCACTTTGCGCGATCACTTGATTGTCATTCGCCTTCAGCTTCAGCTGATAATAGGAGCAGACCCCAATGTATTGCCATGCGTCATCGTACAGCGCCACCGACAAATCGAGGTCCGTCGGTTGACCGCCCTGGGCAGGTTGGCACCAATGAAGGAAGAGCCGCATCGTCTTCTCAAGAGGCACTCGGACTCGCGATCCGCGCGGCAACGAAACCGCGGCGGCGCTGGCGGTTCGTTCGTTGAACGGCACCGTCACGTCACGCAACTCATCGTCGATGACACAAACCGAGAACGCAGGCTTTTGGGCGAAGCGATGAAGCAACTCGGCGTCGATCGTACGGCAAACGGGCTCAATCGCACTTAGCGGCAGCGGTGGACGCTCATCGGTGCTCGAAGCACCCTTTGCAATTCGGCCTTTCGGCCAATAAATGCGCACACGTGCCGGCGTCACGCGATTTGGAAGGTGACTTCGAAGGGTCAGTAGGACCGGCGTCGCAAGCGTGGGTACTTTTTGAACAAAGGATTCGACGACGCGATCGATGGCGCGACTATCATCACCGGCAACTCGAATCGCGTAGTCGATCCGACGTGCAAACTCGCCCGGACGTTCATCCAGTATCGCCAACATCGCGTCGATGTCTCGCCCGTCAAACGACTGTGCGAGCTTGCTGTACCAACCCCGGAATCGCGGTGCCGTCGTTCCGTCGGGTGCTTTCTTCCGCACGATCTGGAAGGCGGCGGCGATGTTAGGGAACCTCGCAGCGTACTCGTGCGGGTGCAGGAACTCGCCGACCCAGACCCAATAGGAGCGATGACGAAGCATGTCTTCAATAAGACGATCACGGTGCATACCGTCCAACAAACTCAACACGGCTCGACGTAATGGACGAGGCAGCTTCGCGACTTTGAAACGACAGACACGTAGCGGAATTGTGACTGCCCGCCGCATTGGTCCAGGCGCTCGCGCGCCGATCAACTTGGCGATGTCGCCCCAAAATCGGCTTGGTGCCTCGGTTCGTTCAACGGTCATGAAACGGGTTTCACGAAGCAGTGATCCATCGGTCCCCGACGCGACGGCAATGAAACGAAGTACATCGGTAGCGGTGGTCATGAAACGTCGAGCCACTGGCAATACGTGATCGGAGTTACACTCCTGGAAGAGCGTGCCAAACACGATCGCCACGTTTTCTCGCACCGGAATCGTCGCGGGCAACCAATCGAGCACGCGCGACTTATACTCGCGGAGTATGACGAGCAGCGATTCTCGATCGACGGGAGACAATGCTTGCCTGCGTTCGCACAAACTGACGAAAAGCTTCGCTGCTTCGTGTTCCTCGCTTTCCGCAAGATCAACCACTTTGAACCGCACGTTTTCTAAAGGGCGGCCGCGATCTTGGGCCGGTTGGAAGAATGGCGACGCTCGGTCAACGTGATGTTCACACGACGGACAGGCACTGTAGTTACTGCTGTCAAAACAGTGGTCACACACGACGTGGCGACATGGATTGAGCACGTGTGTCGTGCCTGAACGGCCGCAGAACAAACAGGGCTGGCCTTCCGCCTGTAGAAAATGGACGAGCACCTTGTTCCACCACAGCTCCTTTGTGTTGTCCGGCACGCCTTGCGGAAAGTGCCTGAACAGCGGCTCGTGCTTCTGGTCTCCGCCAACATGTTCGGTCAAAGCCGAGAGAGCCCAACCGAGGAAATCCGCAAGTTCGGTTGACGAGCAAGTTCCGAATCGGCGACGCAACCGCTCTGACACCACGTAACCGACTTCGGCCAATTCCAGCTCGACGGCGCAGACTTTTTCTGCGTCCGCTGGTTGCCCGGCAGCAGTCACGAACGCCAGCCCGCGCTGTGTCAACAACACATCACGAACCGACTTGTACTTGCTAACGGGCATCGGACGTGTTCCAAGGTACAAAAAAAGAGGGAGGAAATCGCCCAGGCTGTTTCGAATTGAGAAGGAAGCCTAGGCTCAGCCTCCCCAAAATATCGTACCTAATCACAACCACCCGCGACAAGTCCTTTCCCGACACCTCTGTGTTGTCAGTCAAGCCGCAGGAACCCTCAGAACGAACCAATTATCCCGTTTGGTGTCCAAGTACTTTGACGCTGGAGCTAGATGGCCAGGCGGCTGCCTGCAAAGCAGCTCGAAGTGGGTTCGATTCCCACCGTCTCTGACCGACCAACTGCCGGTGCGGAGTACATTGCCTGCGTCCGGGGTGAGCGTGGTCACGAACCCTGAATGACGTGGAGCACAAAGCATGGCTAACAAGGCGGCCGCCAAGCTGGCCTTGACCCACGCTACTCGTTCAGCAACCGGTAGCGGATGTTGCGGATCGCTCCGGTGGTGCGCCAGGTGGCTAGGCCGAGCGGCGCGCAGGGTTGCATTTCGTCGCTGACGGTCAGTTGGTGGCCCTCGGTCTTCAGTTCGATGATCCGCTCATCGTCCACCCAGACGTCGATCTGCGGTTTAGTCACGCGCACGCGGATGCGGTACCAGCGGCCTTGTTCGAATTCGATGCCGCGAGTGGTGTCGTTGTCGATGGCGTAGAAGCCGTCGATGCACGACAGGCCAACGACCTGCCCGCTCCAGCCGCCCATGATCAGCGACAGCCCTTGCTCGCCGACGGGAAACGTCAAACCACAAAAGAAATCGTCGCCGGCAACACGGCGAGCCTCCAGCGTGATCTCGTAATCGGTCTTGGGGAATTTGCCTGTCCAGCGAACGCCGGTGGCCGGCATGCCTGACTCTAAAACGATCGCCCCGTCCTTTGCCTCGACCTTCCCGGCCATGTCGAAGCTGTCCTTCTTGACCGCTTCCCAGCCGGCGAGCGTCTTGCCGTCGATTAGACTTGTCCACTTGGCAGCATCGGGCGCGTGCGGATCGGGTTCGTCCGCGACCAGTTTCGCCGCTCGGACCACCAGAACGACAAACGCAACTTGAATTGTACATTGCACGAGCTGGCTGCTGCGTCCGAAGTTGAAATAGTTTTTCTTCATGTTGATCAGCGCTCCTACCTGAGACATGGACAACCACGTTTTTAAACGACAATCATCCCACTGAAGCCCGTTGTCCCATGTTTCACGTTTAGTTCCAAGTCGTTGTCGGCAAAAAAATTCATTCCCAAGATGACATCAAATGGCGGAGTTGGCTGCAGCGCGAATTTCGCCACGAGAAGACGTGGACCGGCCAGATCAATTTGCATCTCGCCAAGTTCACAGGCAACCCCTTGCCACATCATTACCGTCGGCCCACCACGGCCACCTAAGTTCTTGGAGGTGGCCAACCATTTGAGTTTTCGAACCTGCCACACGTCATACGGTACAATGCTTAACGGCGCGCCCGTGTCGATAATACACCGCCGCGGCAAGAATCCGGCGTGGGTTGGGAATTGCGCCGTGATGACAGGACGATGCAACGAGAGTGCTTGACCACGGTCGGTGCTGTAGGTCGCAGTGAGGAAGGTGAGTGGGATATCCACTACTGCGGAACCTCTTGCAAAAGATCCGGAATCGCGCAGTCGGGCAATTCGTTTGCGGGTTTACCCGTCACACGTTCGGCCTCACGCAATACTGTGACGAGGTTCGTCCCGTGTGCGACAACGCGACGCTGAAACGGCACTACGTATTGTCCCGCGTACTTGCGTTGGACCTCGGCGTCTTCAGTGACCCAGATCAGATCTTCTTCTTGGTGTGACCTGAGAACTTGACTCATCGTCATTCCTCCGGACTTCAGTATAACACGATTGGGAATCGCTGAACACAGATTGAGCCGAAAGTACGGGTGATGCATGTCACAAACGAACGACCAACGCGAAGCATTCTTGCAACGGGTCGCAGACGTCGCGGCCACTACGAAATATCCGTGTGAGGCGTTTCTGTTTGTGCTCGAAGGCACGCCGCTTCACGGTCCCATTCATCTGCGCAGCAGCCACATCAACGCTGCGGAATTGTGTTGGCATTTGCACGATCACGCTCTGGACCGATTCGGGCCGCGGGCTCGCGAGCTGCTTGCCCAGTGGTCGATCCACGGCTGCGAAGATTTTGGCCACATCGTATACGCACTGATCGACGCCGGAATGTTCTTCAAAACCGACGTGGCTGGCGCTGATCGGCCTGTTCTGCTTATCGTACGGCATCATGGACCGTTCGCGCGGCTGGATGCTGGTGATCGTGGGCGCCTTGTACATTGTGATCGGCGTGGGCGGCTTGCTGGCGATCATTCTGGGCGCGGCAGAGTTCTAGAACGTATTTCAAACGGTAGCTGCACTCGCCCAGAGTGCGGATGGATGCGAGAAAGTCCGCGTTCTGGCGAACGCAGCTACGATTGAGATAGTTTTTGAAATGGCCATTGGGCCGATCAATGCCAACAAGCGCACTCGGGGCACCATTTGTGACCGCCGTAGGGCCGCCAGAAAAAGTGCGGTGCGAGGAGATAGCCGCGGATGTACGGACCGGTTACCGCGGGCGGCGTGAAGCGGAGTCCGTTGTAGGCGGTCGGGATGAATGGCGTGGGGGCGAACCAGTAATCTTCTTCGAGACTACATTTGTATTCTTCGTCAGGGATGAACTCACCGCACTGCCGCAGCGCGGCCTTGGCCACTTGGACGGTCGTGGCATCGAGCTCAATCACATAACTTCCATCGGCCGTGCATTGCGCCCGTTCGCCGGGGATCACGGAAATCGCTTTGCCTTCGACGAACGTCACTTCGGTGCCGTCGGCGTAACATTCTCGCAATCGCCTCAGTGATGGGATGTGGCTCTCGAACGTTGGCTTACCCAACAGCTCTCGCACGCGGTGGCGTGGCGTGCCGATGCAGATGGTGCCAAATGTCTCGTCTGATTTTTTCGCTGCCGACTCCGCAGGCGATTCGACTTCCGAAGCCGACGGCGCTCGGCTACTAGATGGAGGCGGAAGCAGGCTCGGCTGCTGAGCGTCGGCCGCAACCACGCCGACAAGCATGAGCAGCATCACGTTGACCTGCATCAGTAGCCCACGACGCGCATTGCCCCTCGTCGGCTGAGTAAGTTTGATTTCCATCGAATTGCTCGCGTTCAAGTCAAGCGTCGTCTGTAT
The DNA here is from genome assembly GCA_041744735.1 of Pirellulaceae bacterium. Taxonomy (GTDB): domain Bacteria; phylum Planctomycetota; class Planctomycetia; order Pirellulales; family Pirellulaceae; genus JBGTKH01. Next base: position 12,076 of record JBGTKH010000211.1, read on the forward strand.
CGTAACCCGAAGCGTAAGCGAGGGAATATCCCGAAGTTCCCTCGCTTACGCTTCGGGTTACGAATAATCCGCGTTACCGCGGCTGTCGCCATTGCGAGTCGCTCGTGCGATCCCACGGATGTGTCGGCGGAGCCATTTGGCCCGGCGGGATCGGTTCGGCACCGTCGGCCGGCACGCCTTCTTTTTCGTAGTGCGGCCGCGGCGGCAAGTGGCCGTCGAATTGCACGCTGGAGCTTCCCGGTTGATGAACCTTGGGATGATCCGATAGCTCGCGCAGCCGCCAGTGTGTTTTGTACTCGCCCTCGACCTGCGTCGTAATGACGTGCGGAGTAATCAACAGAATCAATTCCGACTTCTGATTATCGTCCACGTACTGACGAAACAGCGGCCCGATCCAGGGTGCGTCGCCGAGTACCGGGACCTTGCGTTCGCGGACGCTCGACGTGTCCGTGATCAGCCCGCCCACCGCGACAGTCAAGCCGTCCTTGGCAACCACGGTTCCCTGCAGGTTTGACGTCCGCACTGAATCGATGCGAAACTCCGTGACGCCGCCCGACGCGTCGGGTACGGGCAGCACTTGACTGCGCGGATCGACTTCCGACTGGTCTTGGGCAATCGAAATCGTGACCGTGCGGTCGGCGTTTATTTTCGGCAGGATGATCAACGTCGTGCCAATGTCGCGCACTTCGGTCTGCGGTTGGATCACGGTCGTGGTAGCACCCGTTGCCGGCGTGACAATTCCGGTGTTGATACCGGTGACGAGTACCCGCTCTTGTCCCACAAAAATCCGTGCCGGACGATTGTTCGACGAAAGCAAAACGGGCGACGCGATCGTGGTCAACTGGTCGTTCTGTTGCAGAATCTCCAAGCGAGCCCGCAGATTGTTGTTCAGGTATTGGTAGATAAAGCTGCCGGCACCCACGGGGTCTGGGCTGTTGACCAATCCCAGCACGTCTTCCGCGGCCGTTGCGGCGCCGCGGAGGAACGGATTTCGCTGGACTTGATTCGCGGCACTCGGGCCTTGCGCGCCGTCGGTGTACTGCAGGTCCAGGATCGAACGAAAGTTGTCCGTCAATGTGATCTGCAGAATCTTCATTTCCAGCAGCACTTCCGGCGTCGGGCGATCCAGTTCCAGCACGAGCCGCTCGATCGCTTTCATCGAGTCCGCGTCGCTGGTGCGCACGATGACCAAACTGTGCGTGCGGTTGTAGGAGACGTAGATCGGCGGTTCGCGCTGCGTGACCTCACGGATCGCCTCGGCCGAGACGCCGCGCTGGTCGCCCTGTCCTTCCAACGTCCGCAGACGCTGTTGCAGATCGGCAAGTTGCTGTGACGTTAGGAATTCGCCCGACTGGCCACCGAGAACTGGATTTTGAAAAAACTGAAAGGGCGTGCTGCCGCCGCGAGAGAATTGCCCCGCTCCGAAACCTGTTCCAAGCCCTGCTCCACCGAAGCCACCGCCGAAGTTGCCAAAGCCGCCGAGGCCAGCGTTAATTCCACCCACCCCGCCGCCAAAACCGCCGAGTCCGCCGCCGAAACCACCAACGCCGCCGCCTAGTCCACCGCCGACGCCACCAAGCCCGCCGAGTCCTCCGCCAATTCCGCCGCCAAATCCTCCAAGTCCACCGCCGACGCCGCCCAGCCCGCCACCGAAACCACCGCCACCCAAGCCGCCCCCAAAACCCGATCCGCCTCCGATCAACGTGTCGTCGTCGAACGTCTGCAACGACAGAACAACACGCTCGCCGTATAGGTTCTGAATGGCAACCGCGATCGACAGTGCGTTGGGATGCAACAGCGTGAAGACCTTGGTCATGTCGTCACGAAAGACCACCAGGTCTTGGGCGTATTCTGCCGTCGTCATCAGGTGAATCGTGCCGGTTCGTTCGTCTTCGCGGTACCACAAACCGGCGACTTTGGCCAACGTTTCGATCGCGTCGATCGCGCGGCTGTTGCGAATAGAGAGCGTGACCAATTTCTTGCCCGCCTCTTCAGTGGCCACGATGTTCAAGCCGGAGATCTCGGAGACTAATTCAATCGCGTCGAGCACCGTCGTCTCTTTCAGCTTCAATCGCTCGATGTTGAAGTCCTTTCCCGGCGCAGAGGCCGGCGCCGGCAGCGCCGGCTGTGCGCGGACAGTTGCCGTCACGCACGACCACACTGTGAAGAGCAACACCGCCGAACACAACGAGCGAAACGAATCGATCATCGCACGACCCTTATCCTTCCTTGGTTGCCGACGCGCACTCGAATCGAGTTGTCGTCGATGCCGACGATCTCTGCCGTGGTCCGCTCTCCGTTCACGTCCAACTCAAAGACATCTCCCGCCCGCGCAAACAGCGTCTCTTTGCCCGCGATTTCCAACAGGGCCAGACGGGTGTTCTGCCCGGCCGCGACAATTCCCTTGAGGCGCAGACCCATTTCCGAGTCGATTGGCCCGGTCTGTACCGAAGGCACCGTCTCCGGCGGTGCCGGATCATCGCGGCGAATGATTTCCATGACGTTAGCCGGCGGCGATTCATCACGTGTCTCGGCAAAATTCAAGTGAGCCGCGGGTAACACGGTGTCTGTTGTCGATTGGTCACGTTTGAGATCAGCGGTAAACAATGTTTCGATAGGTTGTGGCGGTTCGTCGGAGGCAGTTTTAATCGGAGATGAATTGAGTGGATCACGCACGTCAGAGACGTGGATCGCGTCGTCACGTGGTGCGTCGTCACGTGGTGCGTCGTCGTCGTCACTTGGTCTAGGAATTGGTGCCACCGACTTCTCTGCGACGAATGTGGCGGGCGTCTCCGGTTCGAATTCCTGACGCTGGTCAAAAACCTGACGAAGGTGTTCTTCGCGTTGCTCCTTCATTCGTTCGACAGCATTCTGAGAGGAACCATCGGCCCACGATTCTGCGTCCACTTTGACGTTGGGCGATTCGGCCGGCGCGCGGGGTTTCTTCGTCGTCACGCAGCCGACGGTCGCGGCCACGGCTAGCAGCAGAACCAGATGTTGTCGAACCACATTCATGGATGCTGAGCGAAGGGACCTGCCGTGAAATTCAACTACTTCATTGCGCATCACCGCGATGCGCGCTGCATGCATCGCACCTTATCGACAGTGAAAATGGGCAAACTTTAACGATAACAACGAATTTGCGGGCAGGCAGCGCGACGTGCTAGCCTGCTGGCACAGACCAATGCATGTTGCGGAGGAGGAAAGTCGCGGGAAACAAATCGTCGGGCGCCGACGAAGCCAGTTGGAAGGTCTCGCAAACCTATTCTGCGGGCGATCGCGTTCACTCGATGTCAGCGAGCTTGACGGGTTTGCAAAGCAGCGTCTTACTGTTCGCGACGCGACCGCACTTCTCGCAGATGTGTGTTGGATCACGCACGAGTTTGACGAACGTCTTCAGGTCGCGTTTCAAGTACTTCTTCAGTTCGCACAGTGGTTTGGACATGTGACTCGACTCCTATCGCACAATCAGCTTCTGCCCGGACTCACCGATCTCCAAATGCACCGCGTCGGCGAGGATCTCTTTCACCACGATCGGTTGGGCTGTCGATTGATTGTTATCCGTCGGCGGCGTGAAGACATCGCCCACTCGAACCAGCCGCACCTTGCCGCCGACCTGCAACAGCGCCGCCGAGTTCTTGTCGGACCCAGCAATCACACCGCGCAAGTCAACCTGTGCAATTTCGTCCAGTCGAGTTTCCAATTCACGCACCCGCTCTTGTAGCCGCGCGTTCTCGACACGCAACTGATCCAACTCGCGAATCTGCGACAACGTCTCCTCAATCTTGCGCGACATTGCCGTGGGGTCCGATAGATCAGCCTCCGCGCTTTCCGTTTCCTGGCAGAACACGAGACCGGGTAGTAAGCCCACCATCAACAATCCAACGATCAGCGAACGAATCATGGTGACACCTCATCTTGCAATCGAAAACATTCCCAGGAAGAAAGCAATGTAAACGTATCCAACGACCGAACCCACGACGACGATGATCGCGGGTGTGACCCACGCGCTGAGCGTTTTGATCATTGCCTTCAGTTGGGCCGTGTGAAATTCCGACACCTGTTCCAGAACTTCGTCCAAGTTACCGCTCTCTTCTCCCACGGCGGTCATCGTGGCCAGCAGCGGCATGAACGCGCCTCTCAACCGCAACGTATCGGCCAGGTTGTTGCCGCGAATGATCGCGTCGCGGGACCGCTGGACGATTTGGGCGAAGTAGCGGTTGCTGTGCATTTGCTGCACGGTCACCAGCGAATCCAGCACCGTGACGCCGCTGCTGACCAGCATGCCCAGCGTCTGCGAAAACGTCAACGTGCCGCTGAGCCGAAGTATCTTTCCTATGATGGGAATTCGCAATGCCCAACGGTCGACAAATAATCGGCCCGCTGCGGACATGTACGTCACGATGAACGCGATGACGGCGGCCCCCACGCCGACCATGATCGTGGTTCCCCAAGTTTGAAAGAAGTTCGACACCGTCACCAGCGATTGGGTCATCGGCGGCAGCGGCTTGCCGAGTCCTTCAAGCAGTTTCGTGAGTTTCGGAATCAGCGTTGTGACCATGTACAACGTCGCCCCGCCGGCTGTCAACAAAACGATCAGCGGGTAGGTCAGGGCGGTGGCAATTTCACGAATCGTCTCGCGCCGCGTTCGCATCATGTCGGCGCCGCGCACCAGCACCGTCTCTTGGATACCGGTCCGTTCGCCCACTCGCACTAAGCGCACCAAATAGTCGGGAAAACCGGGCTGCGTCGCCAGGGCTTCGGACAGGGAAACGCCTTGCTGGACGGCGTCGATCAAGTTGTTGTAGACCGCGCGAATGGCCCGGCTTTCGGATTGAGTCGCGATGGTTTGCATCGCGGCCAACAGGCTGATGCCGCCGCGCAACATGACCGCCAGTTGCCGCAGCGACAGTTCGACGTAAATACTGCGCGGACCAAGCATGCCGGCCAGCCACTGTCGAGCGGCCGCTTGGGACACGTCTTGGGTCTGCTGGGCAATCTTCAGCACCAACCAGCCGCGGTCCCGCAATTGCGACGCGACCAACGAGGCCGAACCGGCCTCGATCACGCCCGTCTGCGTTTGGCCGGTCGAATCGCGTGCGGAAAAAATGAACGCTGCCATGTGCTGCTACCAAATGGTGACTGCGGAAAGGGCTTCTCGCGCCGTGGTCTCGCCTTGCAGAACTTTCGTCCGCGCGTCGTCGGCCAGCCGCCGGAAGCCTCGCTGGCGTGCGACCTGCGAAATCTGCGACTCATTCGCACCCGTCGAGATCGCACGCGACAGCTCTTCATCAATGGTGAACATTTCGAACAGCCCGACGCGGCCGGTCAGCCCGCGGCCGGCACAGTAGATGCAGCCGACCGGTTTGTAAGCCGTTTCTCCGGCGGCGGACGGGTCGTCCAAACCAATCGCTTCGGCCTCGGTCAATGTGACGGGCACTCGGCACATCGGACAGAGCCGGCGAACCAAACGCTGGGCCACGACCAACCGCAACGTCGCTCCGGCCAAGTAGGGTGCCACACCCATGTCCGTCAGCCGCGTCACCGCGCTGACCGCGCTGTTGGTGTGCAGCGTGCTCAGAACCAAGTGCCCCGTCAGCGACGACTTGATCGCGATATCCGCCGTTTCGCCGTCGCGGATTTCGCCGATCATGATGACGTCAGGGTCGTGACGGAGAATGGATCGCAGAGCTTTTCTAAAACTGACCTTGTCTGCCGCGTCAACCGCGACCTGCGCCACGCCCGAAATCTCATACTCAATCGGATCTTCCACCGTGACAACGTGTAGTGCCCGCTGCGAGATCAGCCGCCGGATGCCCGCGTACAGCGTTGTCGTCTTGCCGCTGCCGGTTGGACCGGTCAGCAAAACCATGCCATGCGGCTTGTGAATGGCGGTGGTGAACGCCGCCAAATCCGCGTTGTTCATCCCCAGCGTTTCCAGCGTCAGGTCACTAGTCTTCGACGCCAGCAACCGCAACGTGATCGCTTCACCGTGTCGCGTCGGCAGCGTCGCGGCTCGCACGTCGATCTCCGTCCCCTGAGCGCTGGTCCACGCGAATCGCCCATCCTGCGGCGCGCGGCGTTCCGCAATATCCATCCCTCCCAGCACCTTCAAGCGGCTGGAAACCAAGGGGTGCAATTCGAGCGGCAGACGCCGGTATTCTTCCAACGACCCGTCCACGCGCAACCGCACGCGCACGTCATCCGCACCGGGATCAATGTGAACGTCCGATCCGTTGCGAATCGCGGCCGCCTGCAGGAACTCGTCGCAGATGGCCACTGCATCCTCCTCGCCGCCAGCCCGGTTCGCGGCTACGCGCACCGTGGTCGTCCGTCCGGCCGCGCCGCCGAACACTTCCTGGATCAGCCTCTCCAGCGAATCCTCGTCGGCCCGCACCGCCTCGATCGGATGATTCAGATAACGTTCGACACTGTCCAGCGTCTGCGGATCGTCCAGATCGACACAGGCGACCAGCACGCGACCATTCAATTCGCAGCACGGGATCACTTTCTTGCGGCGTGCCAGCGACGCCGGAATGCGCAGCGCCCAACCGGGGTCGAGCCGCACGCGCGACATATCGATCGGTTCCGCCGCCGGTTTGGCAAGCGACACACTCATGTCTTTTTCCTCTTGTAGGACGGATTGCCAATCCGTCCCACATTTTTGCGGCATTGTTTTGGCAAGCGGCGTACTCATGTCCAATTCCTCTTGTAGGACGGATTGCCAATCCGTCCCACAATGTGGTGGTGATACCATTTGGCGTTCAGCGCTGTAACCGCGGCCGGGCTCAAACGTACAGAATTCAATTTTGCCGGCGAAAACGTGACTTGAAAACACCAACCATGTACCGGCAAAATTGAATTCTGTACGTCTGAGCCCAAACGGTATCACCACCGAATTTGAAAAACGATTGAGAATTGAGGTACGCAGCGGTATCTTGAAAGCAGGCATTTCCGTCGCCATCCAATTCACGAGGTGACACTATGAACGCGGCAATCATCATGAAACACGTCGTGCGTGCGGGATTCATCATCATGTTGGCCGGAGTGGCCGTTGGTTCTGCGGCACGGGCCGGCGAACGGGTGTGGCTATGCGATCTGCCCGAACAGAACGCGAAGGTGGGTTTCGGCGAGTTTGGCAAACGGGGCCAGGCCGGATTCGGCGGACACCGCATTGTGGTCGACAGCGAGTTTTCGCCGCATGGCCTGGGCATGCATCCAGAAGCGGCGCGAGTCGATTATCAATTGGGGAAAAAGTATCGCACTTTTCAGGCCACCGCGGCGATGAACGATTCGGCGGGCGACGGGACTCCGCGGCCGGTGATCTTTCGCGTCTTTGCTGACGGCGTGCAAATCTGGGAATCGAAAGGCATGTACAGTCAGGGGGACAAGCAAGCCTGCGTACTGAACATCGAAGGGGTCGAGACGTTGCGGCTGAGCACGCTCTACAAGCCTGGGATGACCGGCGGCGGCGGACGGGCTCACGCGGTGTGGCTCGAGCCGTTCGTGGATACTGATCCGCCGCCCACGGGCATCATCCCACTGCCGAAGCCCGAGCTATTTCAGCGCGACAAACAGTACGAGGACTTCAAGCAGCAAGTCCGAGCGGCCCTGGAACAAGAGAAATTCGACCGGCTGGAAGAGTTGGCGGCCGAGGCCCGCACGAGTTCTCAATATTTCAACGGTAGTCCGGCTCTGCGGCATTTTTACGAACTCGTAGATGGCCCCGCCGAGAACACCGAGGCGGGCTGGAAATTGCACCTGGAACGCTTGGACCGTTGGCAGAAGGCTCAGCCAAAATCGGTGACGCCGCTGATCACGATCGGCGAAAACTACATTTCATTCGCGTGGAGAGCCCGCGGCAGCGGTTACGCGCATACGGTTAGCCAAGAGGGCTGGCGGCAGTTTGGCGAGCGTTTGGAGAAGTCACGGCAGTCGCTCGAAGCGGCTCGCAAGATGGATGGCACCGATCCGCATCTGTATGCGACGTTGGTGACCCTGGCCAAGGGACAAGGCTTGCCGCGAGAGCAGGTCGACAAACTGGTCGACGAAAGCGCGAAACTCGACTTGTTGTATTTTCCCACGTACGAACGCGTTGGCAGCTACTTGCTGCCGCGCTGGTACGGTGAACCGGGCGACGCCGTTCGGTTCGCCCACAAGATTCGCGATCTTGTCGGCGGCGAGCGCGGCGGTCAAATTTTCGCGCGCATCGGGATGAGTGTGTTTTACATGGAGTCCCCGCAAGCCGACGACGTCTTTGCGGAGACGGGATTCTCGTACGCCGATTTAAAACCGGGAATGTTGTCGCTGGTGCGCGATTACCCGGAGAGCAACTACCTTGTACAGATGTTCTGCCGCGTGGCCTGCGCGGCGCGGGATGAAGAGACCGCCCGCGTGCTAATGGACCGGATCGGCGGTAGCCAATGCCTCGGCAACATCTGGGGCGGTGAGAAGGAAATGGAACGGTGGCGGCACTGGGTCGATCCCGCTCGCGTCCGCGGCCAGGAGTTAAAGACGCTGTGGAGCCAGAATTTCGGCATCAACGCGATCGCGTTTGCGCACGCTGGTCGGAGGCGGCCTGGATCGGAAGCTGTTCGTTTGGGACATCGCCACAGGAAAGAAGTCCGCCATGTACGACGTGCAAGGATACATCAGCACGCTGGCGCTGAACCCCAACGGCAAGTCGGTGCTGATATGTACGGGGAATCCCGGTTCGCGGGAACCGCCGACGGTCTTGCTGTTTGATCTGGCGGGCGAGCTATCTGTCCCTGCACCGCTGGAAGGTCACAAGGGTCAGGTGTCCACGGCCACGTTTTCGCCCGACGGTCGCCGCGCGGCAACCGGCTCGGACGACAAGACGGTAAGACTTTGGACGATGGACGATCTGGATCATCCGCGGACGCTCGTGCATCCCGACAAAGTGCATAGCGTGGCCTTCTCCCCGGATGGTAAGACGCTGGCCACGTCAACATATTTGGGCGGCCTGTGGCTGTGGGATGCGAGCACCGGCGAAACCATCGGCGAACCGCTGGTGAAACACAACACGGGTCCGTGGGGGTTGGGTCTGCGGTTTTCACCCGATGGCAAGCGGCTTGTTGCCGTGTCGGTGGATGGCACCATCCGCGTGTGGGACATTGCCGCGCGCACGTTTCATTCGACCCCTCGCAGCACACCCGGGATTACCGCACAGGCCCTTTCTCCCGACGGCCGCTTGTTGGCGACGGCCCGAGCGGACAAGGACGTGCAAGTCTACCAATTGGACACGTTGACCGTGGCGCAGACATTCAAAGGACATTGGGAGAACATTTGGACGTTGGCCTTTTCGCCGGATGGCAAGACGCTGGCCAGCGGTTCTTTCGATGGAACGGCGAAGCTGTGGGACGTGACGCCGCTGGCCGCAACCGAAGCCGAAAACGAGTAAGCGCGCGATGCGCATTCTCGACTTGTGGTTCGGCTTCGTCTCTTCGCGAAGCAGAGAATTGGTTGATGCGCGTTACGGCGCGGCAGGCTTGCGACCCGACTCGAACACTTGACGGACCCATTCGTCATCCGCCTCGCTCAGCGGCGGATCGACGGGAACGTCGTAGTCCAACGAGTACTGATATACGGCTCGATCGTACAGCACAGCAAATACCGCTTGCAGGTCGAGTGAGACGTCGGGGTCGTCATCTTTGAGTGGTATGGGAATGGTTGGCAACGGCTGCTGCAGCATCCACGCGTATACGTCGACTTCAGGCAGTTGCCGATGTCGGCAAACAAAAGCGTAATAGTCCGCCGGACGCAGTGGCTCGACCGTCGGCAGACGCGCACCGCCACGTAGCAGATCTAATTCAACGAGGTTGATTGAGTTGGTGAGAATCTCGTTTCGCTTGTTCACGTATTCTCGACGGCCAACGCCTTTATTAGTAGGCGACAGAACTTCAATGATCGTTACGATCTGATGAGTTCGTCGTTCGCGGAGTCGCAAATACCGCTGCCGCACGCTTTTGGTCTGCGGCAACGTGTGAACCTGGGGTTCCAAAGTTGCTGTCGCCGAGGAAGGATCCTCCCACGAAGAATGTTCGTCGTCGCGTTGCCGGATGCGGACGTCCGGGACACGTTGCTCGTCTTCGTCATCCGCGCCCAACAGATAGACCACTTCCTCAACATCGACGGCATAACGAGGTGCCACCAGCGGTCCCAGCGCTCCTTGAATACCTGTCATCATGTTCGTATGACAGTCACGCCACTTTTGACCTTCGATGAATGGGTCCATGCCGGGAAATGGTGAAGGCATGACACAGTCTCCGCTGAAGAATACGTCTTCAGCCTATTCTACTCGCTGTCATCCCGCGAGTCATGAGATCAACGTTTCTCCCGGCGCTCGAATGCGGCTACGACGACTTCCCACCGATCGAAATCAGATGCGAGTACGTCCGCAGATACATGCGGCCGCCGGAGACGGCTGGGGTGGAGCGGCTTTGTTCGCCGAGCGAGTGGCGGGAGACTTCTTGGAACTCTTGGTCGGCGGCCAGCACCACTACCTCGCCGTCTTCGCTGATGCAGTACAGGTAGTCGCCGACGCGGACTGGTGAGCCGGAGTAGTTGCCGCCGACTCGCTCGCGCCAATGCACCTTGCCGGTCGGGGCATCGATGCAAGTGACGATGCCGCCGTCGTACCAAAGGAAGAGCAAATCGACCTTGGCGACCGGCGAGGGAACGTACGGGGCCTGCGTCTTGATCTCGTAGGCCACCGACGCCGCTTTGCCGGGCCGCACGGCCACGACGTAATTGCCGCCGCCTCCGGAACCCGTGCTGCCGAAAATCAAATCGCCGACGATGATGGGCAAACTGATGGTCCGCATCGTAAACACGTCGATGGCCCAGTTCTGCTTGCCGGTCTTGGGATCAAGGCTGAAGATGCCCTCGGCCGTGCTGTGACAAACCAATTCCGGCTCGCCATCCGCCGGCTGATAAACGCTGGGAACCGTGTACGACGCCGTGTCGATTTCGCGCGACGTTTTCCAACGAATTTCGCCCGTCTTGCGATCGACGGCGACAACGTAGCTTTCGCTGGGCTGCGGCGAGCCCACGATCTTCGAGTTTTCTTGCGAGCCGGTGATCACTACCATGTCGTCATACAACATGGGCGACGTGCCGAAGCCGTGCTGGCTGACCCACGGGCCGAAATCGACGCTCCACACTTCGTTGCCGTCGTGGGTGAAGGCTTTCAGCCACGTCGATGTGGGATCTGACCATGCGATGTAAACGTGCTCGGCATCGACTGCCGGCGTGCACGAAGCATAGCTGCTGCGCGTGTGCAGATGATGCGGCGCCGTGGGGTATTCACGGGTCCACAGAATCTTGCCATCGACAGCACCAACGCACAGCACGTAGCGGGTGGCGTTCTCCGGGTTGGCACTCAGCAAGAACACCTTATCGCCCCAAATCGTCGGCGACGAATGGCCGATGCCGGGCAGCTTGGTCTTCCAGTTGTAATCGGCCTCAGTCCATTTGGTCGGAATCGTTTGGGCTTCGCTTTCGCCCGTGCCGTTGGGACCGCGGAAGCGAGTCCAATCTTGAGCATTCGTGAAACTGCAAACCGCAATGGCCAACAGGCAGGCCATCATCCAGCAACTGGTCGGATTTTTCATCGGGTAAGTTCCTGATCGGAGGGCGATTAAGGCGGGTAGGTTGAATGCTCAAAATGTAACCTACCGGCGGGCGGAATGCCAGAGTTGTGGTGAGTGACCCAATCCACAACCCGCCAATCCAACCAGCGGCGGTCGGCGTCGACTCCTCGCACGCCGATGAAACCCAAGTGCCCGCCGTGGTTTGTGATGTGCAGCGTGACCGACGGGGAAAGTGCGTATCGCTCGAACATCGCCACGGGAATTACCGGATCGTCGGCCGCCGCGATGATGAGCGTGGGCACACGAATCTGTGGCAGCAGCGGAGCGGAACTACACTCTAGATAATATTCCTTCGCCCCCGAATAGCCGACCAACGGCGCCGTGTATCGATCGTCGAAATCGCGCAGCCGTTTTGGCAAGGGCCGCAGTTGCCGATCGACCAGCCCTGGCACCGTCCGCCGCCGCCGATGCAACAGCCCATGCAGCGTACGAACAAAGGACCAGTCGTAAACGCGATTCATGCCCGTTCGCAGATGGCGAGCACAGTGCGTCAAGTCGATGGGCGGGCAGACGGCCACGGCACTATTCAGAGACTTTGGAGCCGAGTCGCCCAGTTCGCCGAGCAACTTCAGCACAATGTTTCCGCCCATTGAGAAGCCGATGATGGTCACAGGCGACTCGGGGCAAAGATGTCCGACGAAGTCGAGACAAGCCGCGGCATCGTCGGTGCGGCCCGCATGACAGTGATGACGCGCCGTGCGATAGCCGGCGCCGAACCCGCGCAGGTCCTTGCGAAACGTGCGGACTCCGCATTGGTTCAGCTTGGCGGCCACGCGCACCATGTAACCCGACTCGTGCGAGCCGCCCAGCCCGTGCAACAGCAGCGCCGCACGGCCTGCAACCGGCCAGTCGGTTGGGCAATCGTCGTGCAACAAGAGCCGGTCACCGTCCTCGAGATGCACCATGCGCAACTTTGCCCGATACGGCCGCGACAGTTCCGGCAAGTACACACCCGCAACCGTCTGCGCATGGCCGCTCCGCAGCAATGGATGCGGGCGAAAGTTTGGAATATCCGGAGCCATGTGGGCGAGAACCGCGAGGACGGGATGGTTTTCGTTGCTGCAATTCTACTCGCGGATGGAGCGGCGCAGAATACGACTCGACCGATAAAACTGTCCGCCGCATGCTGCCGGCGCAATTGGGCAGCGAAATCAAACGTCATAGCCTCGCCAGCTTCTCTAAACCCGCACCGTTTTGATGTCGTAGTAAGCGGCCCGATGTTGAAAAAAAAGACGCTCGTCATGAGTAAGGCGAAAGGTCGGCAACCTTGGGGGACGATAACGATGATACCGAATTTACCGGTCAGATGGACGTGATAGTGCATCGCGGAAGGGACGGAGTGGCAGCGAAGAATCATGCACGCAGCAGTAGGAAGGAACTCCATGGACAGCGCGGAACTCATCCAACTAGCCCAGCAATGGGCCAACGACATTCTGGTGTGGGTGGGCTTTGGCACGTTGACGGGACTGCTGGCCAAAGCCATCATGCCGGGCCGCGATCCGGGCGGCGCGGTGGCCACATTGGCGATGGGCATCGGCGGCACGGTGATCGGCTGCGGTATCGTGTCGTATTTCTATCAGGGACAGCGCATCACGCCGATCAGTCCGCTGGGCTTCTGTGTGGCCACGGCCGGTGCTTTCATCATTCTGTTCTTCTATCGCTTGCTGGCTGGGTACTTTTTCGTCGAAGGGGACCAGCCAAGGCGACGATTCACGCGGCGGACCCGCGGCCAGCGCCAAATTCATGCATCGCACCTTGAAGACTGAACGCGGGCGATTGTCTTGTAGCCGAACTCGCCAGAGTTTGGTTTTCCCGAAATCCGGCCAAAGTCTGGCGACTTCGGCTACCCATTCATGCACGGCTGACAGTGCACTAGTGCTTTGTCAAAGCTTAGTTTTGGGGTCGGCCAGTTACGTGGCGTAAGCTTCCAGCTTGCGTTAAATCGCGTTGGCAAGCAGGATGCTTACCCCACATTTTAGCTTTGACAAAGCACTAGGGAGTCGCCGGCTTTTCCGCGGCTAATGCCTTCAACCGTTTCACCTCGTCCGCAAACGTTTGCGCGGCGGTGAAGTCATTGGCTTTGCGTGCGGCACGTGACGCGGTATCGGCGAAGCCGGCGGCGATGTCGTACCGCTGCTCTTGTTCGGCCTGTTTGTAGAGATCCTCGGCCAGCTTGAGCAATTCGCTGCTGTCGGCATCCGGCTCGGCGTTGAATCTCGCCAGATAGGTTTGCTTTTCCGCCAGTCCATCGACGTTGAACTTCTGCGCCAACTGATCGATGATGTCGAGCAAACTCTGCGGTTTGCCGGCGGACACGGCCAAGTCGCGAGCCTCTTCCCATGTGACAAACTGCAAATCGGCATCTTGTTCGGTGGCGGCCTTGGCGACGAGCATGTCCGAGAGCGCGATGCGTGTGTCGCTGGTCCGCGCCGCCTGCAGGTCTTTGGCATGTGTGCTACGCAGCGTGGCTCGCGCGCGGGCCAATGCCCTGGCGTCAGGCACCGGCATACGCTGCGGTTGCGATTGCGGTTGAGGCGGCGAGAACTGCGGCGCGGGAGTCACCGGGTTCGTGACACTGGGCGTCGTCGGCGCGGGACTTACCGGCGGCAGCGGCGCGGAATCGTCAACGTTGGGAATCGTGGTGCCTGACCCTGAATCAGCCAATCCCAGTTCCTGCGCCAAGTATTTGTTCGTGTGTCCCATGCTCACGGCTTTTTGCCACAACTGCTTGGCGTCCTCGAGCCGCTTGACGGGTTCGCCTTCGGAGTCGAAGGCAACGAACGCAGCGACATAGATCTTGCTGAACGGATCGTCGACGGACATCGACTGACTCGCGAAGGCAATCGCGTGTGGTGCCGCCAAATTACGAATCTGCGATTGTTTCTCCGCACCATTGAATTTGTAGGTGACCATTTCGCCGGCACGCATGACCAACGCGAACTTGTCACCTTGAAAATCGAACTCGACACCCACTTCAGACTTGTTAATTCCGCTGCGTACGGCTTCCCAAAAGTTATTGATGTACAGCCGCAGTGCACGAACGCGTTCAATTTCCGACTTTTGCTCGGGGATGGATTGTGCGAGCTCGGCCTCGACCAACTGCGTTTGAGCGGCATCCGCATCGCGGCGCGAAAGTGCTTGACGAGCCAGCCGCATGGCCTGCTGAAATTGCAGCGTCGGCGATGACTCAGTGGGCGGTGGAGTCAGACCAATCGCATCGGGTAACTTAGACGGTGCGGGCGTTGTTTCGGATGCCGCGCGAGGCGTCCCGAAAGTGCTGGGCGGCGATACGGTCGCCTTGTTCGTGTTGATTTTGGGGGCCGGTGCCGGTACGACGCTCGGCGGGTTTTGGTTGACGGGATTCGGATTCGGCGGCGGGGATTGCTGAGCCATGTTGATCGCGACAACGATGACGCCGATCAAGACCGCGACGCCGATGACGCCTAGCAGAACTGGCATCATCGACGACTTGCGGCGCGATCGCGCGCGGCTGGCCACCGACGACACGCGGCCTCTCGACCGCCGCGGCCCAACGACTGGAATCCCCGTTCCAACCGACGGTTCCGGCTCGACGGCCACCGA
>JBGTKH010000212.1:0-8654 GCA_041744735.1 Pirellulaceae bacterium
GCTTCCGTGGCCGCCATGAATCTGTGGGGAAAACGTAACGCCGATCAGCCCACGGATTCAGGGCGACCACCGATTTGAGAAGAAGTTGGAAGCACTGAGACAATTTTGGAGAGAGATGATGACCACTCCCGGCAGCCAACCCAGCGGCAAAGAACCGCAGCCGCAGGACGAGCCGATCCGTGCCGAACTGGCCCCATCGTCTGGCAATGCGCCACGCCGTGGCGGATTGCACGCCTTGTGGTTCACGCTGAAGGCCATCGAAATTCGGTTGCGCTTCATCGTTGTGCTGTTGGCGATCTTCGTGATCGTCGGCGGCTGGGACACGATCAAGAACTACTGGGACAAATGGACTCGTCCATCGGCCGGTGCCGTGACTGCGGCTGGCGACGGCACGGAGTTCTACTGCCCCATGCATCCCAAGGTGGTGCGGCCCACGCTTGAACCAGACGGCTCGATTCCCAAATGTCCGATCTGCGGCATGCCGCTGTCGAAACGCAAAATGGGCGAAGTGCAGACGCTTCCGGAGGGCATTGTCGGCCGCGTGCAGCTCTCACCACATCGGATTCAACTGGCGGGTATCCAGACGGTCGAGATCCAGCAGCGCCCGCTGACTCGCAAGATCCGCACGGTCGGTTTCGTGGGCATCGACGAGAGCCGCTTGTCGAGGATCGTCACGCGCTTCAGCGGCTACTTGGAGAAGCTGTACATCAACAAGTCGTTCATGCAGGTCAATGAAGGCGAGCCGCTGGCGGAAATCTACAGCCCCGAACTGTACTCGGCCGTGCAGGAATTGCTGATCGCGGCCGAGAGCAAGAATGAGTACCTCGTCAACATCGGGCGCCAAAAGCTGAAGCTGATGGGTATCGACGAGCGCGAGATTGACGAGATCGTGCGCAATCGCAAGGCCGATTATCGGCTGGTCATCCGCGCGCCGCGCAGCGGGCACATATTCGCCAAAGCGATCGTCGAAGGGGACCGCGTCGAGGCCGGCATGATGTTGTTTGAAGTGGCCGATTTGTCCGTGGCCTGGATCGAGGCCGACGTGTACGAAAAAGACGTGGCGTTTTTGCGCAATGGCCAAGAGATCGAAGCCACGGTCGAGGCCGTTCCCGACCGCCGCTTCAGGGGCACGGTGGCGCTCGTCCATCCGCACATGGAAATGACCACGCGCACCAATCGCGTGCGGTTCGAGTTGGAAAATCCGGATCATCTGCTGCGCCCCGGCATGTACGCCACCGTGTGGCTGGAAACGCCCGTGCAGGACATCGAGCCGTTCCGCACGCTGCTGGCCGAGCAACAAAAGCCAACGGCCGCCGACGCCGACGACTCGACGTTGATCGCACTCCAAAAAATCTGTCCCGTCACTGGAAACAAATTGGGAAGTATGGGGACGCCGGTGCGAACCGAAATTGGCGATAAGAGCGTGTTTCTCTGCTGCGCCAGTTGCGGAGACGAGTTCAAAGAGCGGTCCGAGCACTACTTGGCGCGGATGCACACCGTTTCAGAGTCCGGCGTGCTGGCCGTGCCGGAGCGAGCGGTGATCGACACGGGCGACCAAAAAGTCGTGTACGTCGAACGCGAGCCCGGTTTGTTCGAAGGAGTCGCGGTCACGCTGGGTCCGCGAGCTGAAAGTTACTATCCCGTGATCGAAGGCTTGCTGCCCGGCGATCGTGTCGCGGCTGCCGGAGCGTTCTTGATCGACGCGGAAACACGGCTCAACCCCGCCGCCTCGGCCGCCTATTTCGGCGCGACCGGCGGCCCGCATGCCGATCACGCACCGGCCGCGTCGCCCGGTACGTCACCGAGTGCGCCACGATCCACGCCATCGGCCGAACCCAAGAAGCCCACGCCCAAGGACTTGGCTAACATCGCGAAGTTGCCCGCTGCCGATCGCAATCTGGCGACCGAACAGCAAATCTGTCCGATCACCGACGAACCACTCGGCTCGATGGGCGTGCCGGTCAAAGTCACGCTGAATGGCCAATCGGTCTTTCTGTGCTGCAAGGGCTGTGAATCGAAGGCAAAACAAGGGGCCGAAGCCGTTCTGAAACGATTGTCGGAACGCCGTCGCGTCGCGGCACACGGCAACGTCGAGCCCTAGGAACGTGAGTTGTGGAACCATTGCTACGAACCGTGGTCCGGTCCAGCAGGCAGCCATGACATTTATCGTAGCTCGCTCCGGCAGGTAAAAACAAGATGATTGAAAAGATCATTGAATACTCGGTCCGCAACCCGTTCGTCGTGATTGCCGGGGCGTTGGCGCTGGCGGGCTGGGGTGTGTACTCGCTGATCAACACGCCGATCGATGCGATCCCCGACCTGTCGGAGAACCAGGTGATCGTGTTCGCCGATTGGCCGGGGCGAAGTCCGCGCGAGGTCGAAGATCAAGTCACGTATCCGCTGTCCGTCAACCTGCAAGGGCTAGCCGGCGTGAAAGCGATTCGCGCGACGTCCGAGTTCGGCTTCTCGATGATCAACATCATCTTCGAGGACGGCGTCGACTTCTACTTCGCCCGCCAGCGTGTGCTCGAACGGCTGTCGATCGCCGAGACGTTTTTGCCGGCGGGCGTGTCGCCGTATCTCGCGCCCGACGCGACGGCCCTGGGCCAAATCTTCTGGTACACGGTCGAGGGCGACGGGCAAGACCTGGGGCGGCTGCGTGCGATTCAAGATTGGTTCGTGCGATATCAACTTTACAGCGTGCCCGGCGTGGCCGAGGTGGCGTCGGTCGGCGGCTTTCCGATTGAGTACCAAATCGATGTCGATCCGAACAAGCTGCGGGCCTACAACGTGACGCTGGGCGAGCTGTTCTCGGCCGTCGAACGTTCCAATTCATCGGTCGGCGGGCGGATCATTCAAAAGTCGAACTCCGAGTACCTGGTGCGCAGCACGGGCTGGATTCGGTCGCTGGAGGACGTCGAATTGATCGTGATCAAAGCGGTCGACGGCACGCCGATTTACGTCAGCAACGTGGCCATCGTCCAATTCGGCTCGGCGATGCGCCGCGCCAGCTTGGAGAAAAACGGCAACGAAGTGGTGGGCGGCGTCGTGCTGATGCGCTACGGCGAAAATCCGCTGGAGGTGACCAAGCGAATTAAGGCCAAGATCGAGCAGTTGCAGCACGGCTTGCCCGAAGGTGTGCGGATCGTGCCGTTTTACGAACGGACGCATCTGATCGAGCGGGCGATCGAAACGGTGAGCCACGTCTTGCTCGAAGAAATGGTCGTGGCCAGCATCGCGATCCTGCTGGTGCTGTGGCATTTTCGCAGCGCACTGATCGTGTGCATCATCTTGCCGATGGCGGCGCTGTTCGCGTTCATCCTGATGCGGGCTCTTAACATTCCCTCGAACATCATGTCGCTTTCCGGGATCGCGATCTCGATCGGCGTGATTGTCGATTCGTCGATCGTGATGGTCGAGAACGCAACGCACCACCTGCACGCGCACTTCGGCCACAACAAAGTGACCGGCAACACGCGCGAATTGGTGCTGCCTGCTCTGCGCACGGTGGGCAGGCCGATCTTCTTTTCCGTGATGATCATGCTCATCAGCTTCATCCCGGTCTTCGCGCTGGGGGGCATGGAGGGCCGGATGTTCCACCCTCTGGCCTTCACCAAATCGTTCGCCATGATCGGCGTGGCGATATTGGCGATCACGCTCGTGCCGGCGTTGATCCCGCTGCTGATGCGCGGCCGCATGCGGGGCGAAGAGGAAAGTTGGATCGTGCGCAGCGTAATCGAAATCTATCGGCCGGTGCTGTCGTACCTGCTCAATCATCCGTGGCCGATCGTGATGATCACGGGCGTGATCTTCATCGTCGGCTCGATCCCCACCGGTTCGCGACCATTCTTCGTAGCATCGCTTCTGTTAGCGCTGGTCGGCAGCGTGTGGGCAGCGTGGGTTGATCGGCGCGACTGGGGACGGTTTTTGCGGCTGCTGTTGGTGATTGCGTGTTTGCTCGCGGTTACGTTTTACGCGGACACTCGCATGACGCGTCTGGGCCGCGAGTTCATGCCGCCGTTGGACGAGGGCACGGTGCTGGACATGCCGATTACGATCCCACGGGCTTCCATGACGCAGGCGGCCGATGACTTGAAGGCGCGCGACGTGGTGTTGCGGACGTTTCCCGAAGTCGAAATGGTCGTCGGCAAGGCGGGCCGCGCCGAAACGCCCACCGACCCCGCGCCGCCGGACATGGTCGAAACCATCGTGAACCTGCGGGCGCGCGAACATTGGCCGAAACGTGAGATGCGTTACGAGGACGCCGAGTGGCAGACGCTGGCCGCGCTCACGGCGATGCAACAGCGCGGCTGGGTCAAGCCGCCCGAATCCGACGACCTTCGGCACGAACTGCTCAACGATTCAACGATGTTCGCCGTCGCGCGCTTCGACGAGATGATGCGCGACACGGCGCTGCGTGACTTCCGCACCTTCGAGCACGAGTTGGCGCCGCAACTGACCGAGTTCGCCGTGCGGCGGACCGTGCAGATGCTCGATCGCGGTGGCAAATTGGCACGAGAGGTGACGGATGACGAAATTCGCGAAATTGCCCAGCAGTTGGCTCCGCACCTGGGCTCGCAACTGGTCGAGTATCCCGATGCGGCCACGGTGACCAAATTGGCTCAGCAAACGGCCGAGCACTTGACGAAACTCAAAGCCGCCGAGCAGCGTCCCGACTTGCTGGTGCTGCAGCCGAATGCTGTCGAGCAAGTCGTGCGCAGCGTGACCGAAGTCATCGGCATCGAGCGGCCGACACTTTTCTCGCTGCTGCTCTCAAACATCGAAAGGGAACGCAGCGATCGCTGGACCCAACACGTCCGCCAACTGAATTGGGAACTGTTCGACCGCGCCATTCCCTTCTACACCTGGGAAGTAATCGAGCAACTGCGCGAGAAAGCGAAGACGCTCACGCTGTGGCAGGCCGAGCCGACGGACGATGAGCTGGCCGCCCTGCGCCGCGAATTGGAGGCGCCCTTCGATCGCCAACTGTTCCTTTGGCAGAAGAGCAAGGACGACTTGCTGAAAGAGATGGACACGGTCGTGCAGATGCCCGGCTGGGGAAACATCTGGACGCAGCCGATCATCAATCGCGTCGACATGCTCTCGACCGGCGTACGGACGATGATTGGCGTCAAGGTTTACGGCGATGACTTGAACAAGATTCAGGAAGTCTCCGAGCAAATCGCCGAGGTACTGCGGCCAATCCGCGGTGCGGCCGACGTGTTTCCCGATCAAATCGTGGGCGAGGGTTATCTGGAAATCGACATCGACCGCGAGAGGGCGGCCCGCTACGGCGTCAGCGTGGGCGACATTCAGGACGTGATCGAGACGGCGCTGGGCGGCCGCGAGATCACAATGACCGTCGAAGGGCGCGAGCGATTCCCCGTCCGCATCCGCTACGCGCGGGCCTTTCGCGAGGACGAAGAGTCGGTGAAGAATCTGTTGGTCAGCGCCGGCGGAATGGCGTCTGGCGGGCCGTCGTCCGGTGGCATGTCCGGTGGAGGAAGCAGCGGCGGGTCGTCGGGAATGCAGTCGGGCAGATCGAGTTCAGTACCCAGTACTCAGTACTCAGTACCCGGTACTGCGACTGCAGGCATGTCCACCGGTTCCTCGCCACTCATGCCGAAGCCCACCGGTCCAATGCAGATTCCACTCTCGCAACTGGCCGACGTGCGGATCGTCGAAGGGCCGTCGATGATTAAGAGCGAAAATGGGCTGCTGCGCTCCTATGTGCAGTTGAACGTCCGCGACCGCGACATCGTTGGGTTTGTCGAAGAGGCGCAGCGCGTGGTGGCGGAAAGGGTCAGCCTGCCCGCCGGCATGTACCTGGAATGGAGCGGCCAGTTCGAGCATCAAGTGCGGGCCAAGCGGACGCTGATGGTGATCGTGCCGCTGGTGCTGCTGATCATCTTCGTGCTTCTGTACATCACGTATCACGACCTGTGGGACGCGATCCTGATGGGCCTGGCGGTGCCCGGAGCCGTGGCCGGCGGCGTGCTGTTCATGTACATCTACGGCGCGATGTTTCACGAAGGGCCGTTGAACTTCAGCGTCGCGGTGTGGGTGGGCTTCATCGCGTGCTTCGGCCTGGCCACCGAAACCGGCGTGGTGATGCTGGTCTACCTGCGTGAAGCCGTCGATGCCAAGGGCGGTCTGGAGCACATCACGCTGGCCGAACTGCGCCAAGCGGTGATCGACGGCGCCGTGCATCGCCTCCGCCCCAAGTTGCTGACCGAAGGGACCACGATCATCGGCCTGGCCCCAATGCTCTGGGCCACTGGCACCGGCGCCGAAATCATGCAACCCATGGCCGCGCCGGTTTTAGGCGGCATCCTGGTAGCGGACGAAGTCATCGACCTGCTGCTCCCCGTCCTCTTCTACCACGTCCGCGCTGTTCGGTGGCGTCGACTTCACCGGTTGAATGCTTCCGCCGACTAATCGTACGCCTTCTTTTGCTTTCGCGGATCGTTCTCGCGACGAATGGCGGCCATCCAACCGCGCATGATTTCTTCTGCGGTAATGATTGTGGTTGCGACCGGCGCGGTCACCGCGTCCAGCCGATGGATCAATCGTTGAGAAGCCGGCGACGTTCCTTTTTGGTACTCGCCCAAATGATCGGTGTCGAGAACGTACATCATGCCGTCCGCTGGTTTTGTTGGTCTCGATATTCGCGGCCAAGCCGGAGCACCTCGTCGAACTCCGGATCATCGGCGAACATTCCGAAGGTGTCTCGCCAAGGTTTCGTCGCGGATGTGGGGGAGATTCGGTGTTCCAGCTTCTGAAACTTCTCTTCCAACTCCAGTAACCGCTCTTCCAATTGCTGAAGCGTCATGAGCGTTTATCCTTTCAAGTGGTCCGTGTGAAAGAAGACGCCGGTTGGCTCTCTCCGACTTTGATTATAGCACGGTTGCGAAATTCCTTCATTGTTCCTCGCGTATTGCATCTCCCGGAACCAGAGCGATGAGCGTTTGCCCGGATCGGAATTTGGGTGGTTTGTCGGCGGTGCAGATGGTGATGTGTTTGGTGTTGTCGAGGACGAACAGCACGATGGCCGCTTCGCCGTACATGTCTTGGAAGTCGTCAATGGTGAACTCATCCGTCAGCTTCGTCTTCTTGACGACCGCGCCGCGCGCGACGTGCTGTTCTAACTCGTCGTGATTCAGGCCTTCGCCGAACAGCAGCCGGCCGCGGAGATGTTCGGAGATCGATGCGCGGCGGCCGGTCGCCGAGTCCCACGGCGGCAGTTGATACACGTTGGCTCGGCCGAACACGTGAGCGAACTCGCGTACGGCCATGGCATTCACTTCGTCGTTGGGAGTCATCGCCAGCATCCGGCCGATGCCGCCCAGATCCAACTCGTCGCGCACGTGTTCCGACAGAATGCTCGCACAGTCGGCCGGCAGTCCTTCCATCCGTGCCGCCGATACGTTGGTGTAATTTGTATCGACCAGCAGCACGCGGCGGCCCTCTTTGTGCAGCGCCGCGGCGATCTGCCGAATCCATTTTTCGGCACCGGCGAACAAGATTCCCTGCGGGTTCGGCTCGGCCAGCTTCAACCAGCGGGCCAGCGGTGCGGCCAACAGACCGTACACGGCCACGGTGCCCACGATTACCAGAAACGTGATCGGCACAAGCTTGTCGGCTTCGGCGGCCAACTGCTGCAACTCATCCCTATGCGCGGCGGCCGCGGCCACCTTCAACGCAAACACGGACGTCACTGCTGCCGCGACGATCCCGCGCGGGGCCAGAAACGCGAGGAACACGCGCTCGCGAATGTTTAGCTTCGTCCTCAAGGTCGACAGCAGAACGGAAGCCGGCCGAATAACGATGATCAGCGCTGCTAAGAACGCCGCACCCCACCCGCCCAAGTTTAGCAAATCGCGCGGATCGAGCCGCGAACCCAGCACAATGAATAGACACGAAATCAGAAACACGCCCAGATGCTCTTTGAATTCGATCACGTGATGAATCCGCACGCTCTTCTGATTGGCCAGAATCACGCCCAGCACGGTCACCGTAACCAACCCCGATTCATGTTGCAGCGCGTTCGAGACGGCGAACACAGCCAGCGCCACCGACAGAAAGACCACACCGTGCAAGTAGTCCGGCACCCAGTAATGTTTGACCAACAACACGAGCAACGCGGCGGCCGTTACCGCGAGCAATCCACCGATGGCCACGGTCTTCAAGATCAGCGGCAGCGTCGCCAGCATCGTCGTCTGTTCGTGGCCGTGCGCCAGTCCCGAAAATACTTGCTCGAAGACCAACACCGCCAGCACCGCTCCGATCGGGTCGATCACGATCCCTTCCCACTTGACGACCGATCCCACACGTCGCGAGGGACGAATGTGACGCAGCAGCGGCATGACCACCGTCGGCCCGGTGACGACCAGAATCGCGCCGAGCAACGTGGCCATGCGCCAGTCCAAACCCAACAGCCACCGCGCGGCCAACGCCGTCAGCAGCCAACTGACCAGAGCCCCAACGGTGACCAGCCGCAGCACGCTGCCGCCGGCCTCTTTCAGTTCGCTGATCCGCAGCGTCAACCCGCCCTCGAACAGAATCACCGCGACCGACAGCGACACGATCGGCAGCAAAAACTTCGGCCCAACCGATGCATCGGAGTTGGTCAGCCGACCGAGCATAACATCCGG
>JBGTKH010000213.1:0-5053 GCA_041744735.1 Pirellulaceae bacterium
GTCGTGGCGATTAGCGCCGGCAACTACGGCGGAAAGCTTGGCAAGTTCCACTTGCACTTGCGAAAGCTGCTTGAGTTGCACGACGCGGGTGCAAATCCAAAATTCTGAAAGCGGGAACGAGTTCCCGCACTCCAAATCCCGAGTTCCCACACTCGGAAATCCACATCAAGACATCGAGGCCGATTCATCCATGCCCCAGATGCGCGGGGTGGCGAGTTCCAGGCTGTTGCCGGCGGGGTCGCGGAAGTAGAGAGAATGACCGCCTTGGGGCCAGTCGACGGTTTTTTCGATGGGCACACGCGCCGCGGCAAGATGAGTGCGCCAAGCGTCGAGTTCGTCATCGGGTACGGCGAAGGCGACGTGGCCGGGGCCGTGGCTGCCGTGAGGCGGCAAGTCCGACGTGTCCAGGCTGCTCTCGTCGGGATTGAACAGCAACAGCATTCGCTGGCCGCAGCGAAAGAATACGTGGCGGTCTTCCTGACGGCTGAAGCAGACTAAGCCCAGCACGTCGCGATAGAACTGCTCGGCCGCGTCCAAGTCATCAACGTACAGACACGTTTCCAGGATTTCATTGGCCTGCATGGCTGCCTCAACCTGAGTCGATCACTCCCAGTCGCTGACCCGTTCGCAGCGGGTCGTCTTCCGCCACGCACTTTTCAACCAACACACCGTTGGCCGGCGCCGGCAGATCGACCGTCACCTCGCCCGCCAAAACTTCTAATAACCGCTCGCCTTCGATCACATGACGCCCCACCAGCACCAACCAGACGCTGGCGGTGACTCGCACATCGTCCGCGAAGCCTAAATCGGGCAGTACGAGGTCGTGTCGTGATGGTGCCACCGGTTAGCCTTGCACATGAAAGTTGGACCCCGTCAACCGAAAATCGCCAATCGAAAATCGAAAATCAAAACATCTCTGCCATGTCGCGGGCGTGATAGCTGCTGCGGACGAACGGGCCGCTGGCCACTTTCTTAAAGCCCATGCTCTTGGCGGCGGCGCCGAGCATCGCGAATTCATCCGGTGGCACGTAGCGCTGGACCGGCATGTGAGCGGGTGAGGGTTGCAGGTACTGACCGAGTGTCAGCAGATCGCAGCCCACGTCGAGCAAGTCGGACAGCACGTCGAACAGCTCTTCGTGCGTCTCGCCCAGTCCCAGCATCAGTCCGCTCTTCGTCTTGATGCGCGGGTCGAGCCGTTTGACGCGCCGCAACAATTCGAGCGTCCAGCGATAGTCGGACTTGGGACCGCGCACCGGCCGATACAACCGCGGCACCGTTTCGGTGTTGTGATTGAAAACTTCCGGTGCAGATTGAACGACGCGATACACCGCCGCGTCGTTGTGCAAAAAGTCCGGCGTCAGCACTTCGACCGAGGCGCCCGTCCGCTCGCGCACTGCCAGTACGCATTGGTGAAAATGCTCGGCCCCGCCGTCCGGCAGATCGTCGCGCGTGACGGACGTGATGACCACATGTTTCAGGCCGAGCCGATACGCCGCTTCCGCCAACCGATCGGGCTCGTCCGCTTCGGGCAGATGCGGCCGGCCGCGAGCCACCGCACAAAACCCGCACGGCCGCGTGCAGACATTGCCCAGAATCATGAACGTGGCGGTCTTCTGCGAATAGCACTCCATGCGGTTGGGGCACTTGGCGTTGTCGCAAACCGTTTCCAGCTTCAGCTCGTCGAGCAGCCGGGCGGTGAAATGATTCGCGTCGCCCTTGGGGATTTCGCGCTTCAGCCAACGCGGCAAACGGCGTGGGGGCGTCGCGGGTACAGCAACGACCGGCAGTTCAGCAAGCACGGGCAGTGACTTCACGGGACAATCGCCTGGTGGTAGTGAGCAACGGGTGACCAGTATGCAGGTGGTGCCGAGCACAACCTAGCGCGGACGCCAAATTCGCAATCAAGGCGGCTCGCACCGAGGTCATTTTAACAGCTTGCTGTCGCTCGGCCAGCAGACAGCCCATCGTGGTCTTCTCATCGAAGGCCGCGGTCGAGGGCGACACGACGTCAATGAAACCGTAAGTGGACATCGCCGGGTTGACGTTGATGAACGCGCCGTGGCATGCGATGCCGTCACGCACCGCAACGCCGACCGCGGCCAATTGCCCGCTGCGTCCGCAGACGCCGAAGCGGCCGGGGCGCGTTTCGCAGCGGACATGCATGTCTTCCAGCGTGCGGACGATGCCCGACTGCAGTCGCCGCATGTAATCGCCGACAGTCCAGCCGTGCCAATCGAGCGGCACAATCGGATAGACGGCCAATTGCCCCGGCCCGTGCAGCACACAGCCACCGCCGCGACTGACCCAACGGATCTGCAATTGCCGCCGCGCCAATTCTTCGTTCGTCAATCGAATGTGCCCGCGCGATCCGGCGCGGCCGATGGTGATCAACGGCGCGTGCTCGCACAACAGCACTTCGATGCGCCCGTCGTTTCGTCCGCCCGCTTCGTAAACCAGACGGCGCTGCAGGGCCAGACAATCGTTGAAGTCCACTCGTCCCATCAGATGAAATTCGGCCGCTGGTCCCAGCGGTTCGGTCTGTCGGGCAACGAGGGACATTGGATTCACCTTCTACGTGGCACTGCTTGCGAGCAAGCAGTGGCATGGATATCGAAAGCGGAGACGCGCGCGACGCGCCGACGGCCAAAGGGCGTTACTGTAACAAGACCGCCGGGCGCGGGAAAGATCGGTCGCGTCCACCGCGGCTTTCCTTGCTGGCCCGGCTATGTCACATTATAACCTCGCGTGAACTGAGTTCGACGCATCGGATTCATATTGACCCATGGCGAAGAAAAGCAATACCCCAGAGACGGCTAAGCCGAAACGGGCGGAGCGGCCGATCGCGGAGAATCGCAAGGCGCGGCACCGGTTTGAAGTGCTGGAGACGCTGGAGTGCGGCATCGCGCTGGTGGGCAGCGAGGTGAAGAGCCTGCGTAACGGCAAGATTTCGCTGGAGGAGGCGTACGGCCGAGTGCGCGACGGCGAGGTCTGGCTGATCGGCTGCGATATTCCCGAATACGCTCAGGCCACGATCTGGAATCACGACCCCAAGCGGCCGCGGAAGCTGCTGCTGCACAAGATCGAGGTCCGCAAATTCGCCGGCAAGGCACATGAGAAAGGGTTGACGCTGGTGCCGCTGAAATTGTACTTCAACGACCGCGGCATCGCCAAAGTGCTGCTGGGCCTGTGCCGCGGCCGCAAGCTGCACGACAAACGCGAAGTAATCAAGAAAGCCGACGTCAACCGCGATCTGCAACGGGCGATGCGGCGGCGCGGGTAGAAGAACGTTTCGTTGCTGCGACGGATTGGCAATCCGTCCTACAGGTCGTTCCGCCCAGATTCACGAAGCTGCTTTCGCAGTTGTTCGAGCTCCGCCTCGGCTTTGTTCAGGGCATCTGCCAACTGCTGCTTCTCAGCAGCAGCCTGCTTCATTTGGGCCTTGGCTTTGCGAGCTGCGGTCCGAACTTTGCGGGCCTGCTCCTTGACTTCCTTGATTTCTTCGTCGGGATTTGGCAGCAGCAGCTTTGTACCGGGGTTGTACAGCCGCAGGACCCAGTCGCGCTGTTCGAATTGCAGTCCGAGCACGTCGCTCGGCAATCGGCCGTCAATCGACTGGATGTTCTTATATCGGCCCTTGACCAAACGAAATCCCTGGAGCGGCGGATCGAGGTACTCGGCGTGCGGATCGAAGAGAATGTATTCGCGCACTTTGAGCACGTCGCGGTACAAGTGAAACTTGTCCTTTAGATCTTCATCGCGCGTGCTGCTGGAAGTCAGCTCGATCACAACATCGGGTGCCTTGCCTTCCTCCCACACCAGATAGTAGTCGCGCCGCCGCTTCGGTATGCCGCGGGTGACGAAGACGTCGGGCGAAACGTGTCGCCGCGGATTTCCCTCGACGTAGTACATCAGCATGTTCGCCCCGACGTACGTCTGCTGATCGTCGGTATACCAGTTGTAGAGCGTCTGTGCCAGCCAAACCATGTTCCAAAAGTGCAGTTCGGTTTCGGCCATCGGCTTTCCATCCGAAGTTGGATACTCGACGTCGAGTTTTGTTGAACGCAGATCGGTAGTTGCCATGACTGCTGAAATCCAAAATTATTCCGCGCGACAAACTAGATTGTAGCGTCGCGGGCTGAGGCCTGCACGATCAACTGCAACGTTGTTTGACGGAATGCCCGCTCCGCGTTCTCATCTCAACAGGCCGGTCAGCATCCGCCCGGTCTTCGCGCCTCAGCCATCAGCAAGTAAGGTATTACCGACCAAGTGGAGGGCGTTTCAAAACTGTAGCCGAAGTTGTGAAACTTCGGAATCCTCACGAATTCCGCTACTGTTATGCTGTTGTGAAACTTCGGAATTCTCACGAATTCCGCTACCGCTATGCTGCTGCTTGAAGGCGTCAAGAAATCGTACACCGAACCGAACGGGCATGTGCTGCCGGTGTTGGACATCCGGCGGTTTCAGGTGGCGCCGCGCGAGCAGATGGTGTTGGTGGGCCGCAGCGGTTGCGGCAAGACGACGCTGCTGCACGTGATCGCGGGAATCAGCCGCGCGGACGAGGGCGTGATTCAACTCGACGGCGTGAATATCTCGCGGTTTTCAGAAGCCGGCCGCGACCGCGTTCGCGCGGCGAAAATCGGTTACGTGTTTCAGACGTTCAATCTGCTGCCCGGTTTTTCGGCCTTGGAGAATGTGTTGCTTGGGATGACTTTCGCGCGTGGTCGGCGCGATCCGAACCGCGCGCGGCAGTTGTTGGACCGAGTCGGCCTGAGCCACCGCATGACTCACAAGCCGCGGGCATTGTCCGTGGGGGAACAGCAGCGCGTCGCCGTGGCCCGTGCGTTGGCCAATCGGCCCAGCCTGTTGCTGGCCGACGAACCGACCGCGAACGTCGATCCGGCGAACCAACAGAACATCATCGACCTGATCCGCTCGACGTGCGAGGAAGAGCAAGTGTCGCTGGTGCTGGTGACGCATTCGACCGAGGTCGCCGCGCAGTTCGAACGCGTTGATCGATTGGACGACATCAACCACGTGGGGAAGTGACCAAACT
>JBGTKH010000214.1:0-11425 GCA_041744735.1 Pirellulaceae bacterium
GTGCTCGACGTGCTGACCGACGGCCCGCGGGCCATCGCCGTGCGGTTGGAAACGGACGACGGCAAAACTCGCGAAGTGCGTTCAAAGGTGATTGTGGACGCCACCGGCCAGCAAGCGCTGCTGGCCATTCGACTCGGCCTGCGCGACGAGAACCCGAAGCTGCGCAAGGCGGCCATCTGGGGTTACTACCGCGGCGCGCGGCGCGACCCCGGTGAGAACGGCGGCGCCACAATCATCATGCAAACGCAGAGCAAGAACTCGTGGTTCTGGTACATCCCGCTATCCAACGACGTCACCAGCATCGGCGTCGTCGCCGACAACGATTATTTGCTGAAAAGTCGCGGCAAACCAGCCAGTGTGTTTGAAGACGAATTGGTCAATTGCCCCGGCTTGGTCGAACGGCTAATGAATGCCGAGCTCGTCAGCCGCTTCCGCATCGCCAAGGAATTCTCGTACACCACCAAGCAGCACGCGGGCGAAGGCTGGGTGCTGGTCGGCGATGCCTTCGGGTTCATCGACCCGATTTATTCGTCCGGCGTGTTCTTCGCGATGAAATCGGGCGAGTTGGCGGCCGACGCGATTATCGAAGGCTTTCAAACCGGCGATTTATCGCCCGCCCAGCTCAGCAAATGGGCCGACGAGTTCAGCGGCGGCGTGCACCTGATTCGCAAGCTGGTCGAAGCCTACTACACCAACGAATTCAGCTTCGGCGCCTTCATGCGCGACTTCCCACATCACCGCGGCAATCTGACCGACCTGCTAATCGGCCGTATCTTCTACGATGGCGCGGGCCGCATCTTCGACGACATGGACCCGCTGCTCGAGCAGGCCCGTGCGATGACCAGCGAGACCGAACCTGTCGAAGCCCGTGATTGAGCCCGCTCCCGAAATCCACTAGATTACCGCTTTCGTTGGCAGCCGGTCCCGCTGAATTGTCGAGCTGCACGCCTGCTGATTTTCACCAAGGAAGACAAACATGTCGAAGACTGCTGAAATCGGTTCACCCTCGCCGCTGACCTCGGTGCAGTGGCTGGTGTGCGTTATCGCCGCGATTGGCTTCGCCTTTGACATTTACGAGTTGCTGATGTTGCCGCTGATCGTGCGGCCCGCGTTGATGGAATTGGGCGGCATCGCTCCGGGTACTCCGGAGTTCGGGATGTGGGTCGGGCGATTGTTTTACATTCCAGCGTTCGCGGGCGGGATCTTTGGATTGCTGGGCGGATATTTGACCGATCGCTTGGGTCGGCGCCGCGTGTTGACCTGGAGCATTTTGTTATATGCGTTCTCGGCATTCTTCGCCGGCTTCTCGACGAATCTGTGGATGCTGCTGATCTTGCGTTGCACGACGTTCGTTGGCGTCTGTGTCGAGTTTGTGGCGGCCGTCGCGTGGCTGGCTGAATTGTTTTCCGATCCACATCAGCGCGAGCGAGTGCTGGGTTACACACAGGCGTTCTCATCGGTCGGCGGATTATTGGTCGCCGTGGCGTTCGGCGTGTCGGAAGAAGTGAAGATGCACTTGCCCGCGGTGCCGGAGTGGTTGAGTTTCTTCGGCGGGAGCATCAAGGACCCGCATGCCGCTTGGCGCTATACGCTGATGTCGGGTTTGATTCCGGCGCTGCCGCTGATCATCATCCGGCCGTTCCTGCCCGAGTCGCCGACGTGGCAGGCAAAGAAAGATGCCGGCACGTTAAAGCGACCCAGCATTGCCGAACTGTTTGCGCCGAAACTGTTGAAGACCACGATCGTGACCACGATCATGTTCGCGTGCAGCTACGGCGCGGCATTCGGCGCGATCCAAATGATTCCGCAAATCGTCCCCGGTTTGCCGGAAATCAAAGCGACGGTCGCCAAAGCCACGGCAGACAAGACCGACAAAGAGCAGGCAGGCATCACCAAGGGCATCGAGAACAAGGCGGCCTCGAATTACACGAAAGTTCAAGAACTCGGCGGCTTGCTCGGCCGCCTCGTTCTGGCGCTACTGGTCGTGCGGATCGCCAGCCGCCGGCTGCTATTGCGTGTGTTTCAGATTCCCGGGTTGCTTTTCATGCCGCTGGTGTTTTTCATCGCGGCCACGCAGAATCCGGTGCTGTTTACAATCAACTGGGGCTTTGACGCGGATCTTTACGTGATGCATTTCGGCGCGTGGCAAATTACGCTGCTGCACGCCGGCATCATGTTTGCCGGTTTTGTAACCGTGGCCCAGTTCAGCTTCTGGGGCAACTATCTGCCGCGCGTGTACCCGATCCACCTGCGCGGCACCGGCGAGAGTTTCGCGGCCAACATTGGCGGGCGCATGATCGGTACGTCGTTCGCTTGGGTCACCAGTACGTTGGCCGTTCAGTCGTTTGTCCCCGGCGATTCGGCCCCGGCCAAAGTCGCTTTCACGGCTGCTGCGGTGGCCCTGTTCGTGTACGCGGCAGGCACCATCGCCTGCTTTTTCCTTCCCGAACCAAGCGACGAGGAGCTTCCCGAATGACGCTCACCCGCCTTGCATGAAAGTCGAAATTGCGTAAAATCATGGGTCCGCGTTAGCGAGAATACCGACTTGCAGGCGGCTCACTTATTCGCATTACCCACGTTACGAATCGATAGCTATGGCAAAATTTGGACCTCGACCCGTACGACCCCGCAAACGGACGAAACTGAAGGCCCGCGCCCCCAAGAAGGACCCGCGGTACGTGGACGGCCAGCGGCCGCGGCCGATGTATGTGGATTACAAGGACGTCGAGTTGCTGCGGAAGTTGATCAACCGGCACGGCAAGATTGTCAGCCGCCGCAAAACGGGCTGCTCGGCCGTCAGCCAACACGCGGTCAGTTCCGCCATCAAACGCGCCCGCTTCATGGCATTGCTGCCGTTCGTAACTGAGTGACGCCCGCCCGCCGTCGAACTGTCACGCCTGCCCGTGTCTCGGATTCGCGGCAGGCTTTGTTTTGCGCCGTATGTCCACGCCGTACAAGACCACTCGCCGAGTTGAATTCCGCGACACCGACGCCGCGGGCATCATGCACTTCTCCGCGTTCTTCACGTTCATGGAACAGGCCGAGCACGAACTGCTGCGGCACGCCGGCCTGAGCGTCGTGATGCGCGACGAGCTGGGCACAATCAGTTGGCCGCGCGTGTCGGCCCATTGCGACTTTCGCGGCGCCGCCAAATTCGAAGACGTGCTGGAGATCGACGTCCGCATCGAGCGGCTGGGCACGAAGAGCGTGACGTATGCGTTTCGCTTTCTCTTGGACGGCCAGGAAATCGCCACGGGCCGCATCACGTCGGTCTGCTGCCGCATCGAGAACCACGCCCCGCCGCGTTCGATCGAGATCCCGCAACAGTTCCGCGACAACCTGTTGCCGTTCGTCGAATCCTAACGCGGCTTCGCCGCAACAAACGTAGCCTGACTCTCCGAGTCGGGTGTCCTTCGGCCCGACTCGGAGAGTCAGGCTACAGGATGCTCGCATGATACAAGACGCAATGCCCACCTATCTCGAAGATCTGACGATTCGCCTGACTACCGGCATCGCCGGTTTACCGGACGAAGTTCGTTCGCGTCATGCCGAATACTTGAAGGCGGCGCAGCGCGAGGACGGCGGCTTCGCGGGGCGCGAAGGGGAAAGCGACGTGTACTACACCAGCTTCGGCCTGCGCGGCATGGCGGTGCTCGGCGAATTGTACGGTCCGCCGGCCGAGAAAGCGGCGGAATATTTGAAGGCGCGGATGAGCGGGCGGGAATCGATCGTGGATTTTTTCTCGCTGATCTACAGCGCCTCGTTGCTCGACGTTTCGGCCGGCATCGACATCTTCAAAGATGCCGTGGACGATTGGCGCGATGCAGTGGCGGGCCTTATGGAAAAGCTGCGCCGCGAAGACGGCGGCTACGCCAAAGGCACCGAGGGCACGGCCAGCAGCACGTACCACACGTTTCTGGTGCTGCTCTGCCTGCAGTTAATTCAGCGCGACGTGCCACGGCCGGATGAAATCGTGCGCTTCCTGCTCTCCCAGCGCAGCGACGAAGGTGGCTTCCGCGAAATCCGCGCCAGTAAACGGGCCGGCACCAATCCCACGGCCGCCGCGATCGCCGCGCTGCGCCTTCTCGACGCGCTGGACGCCGACACTGGCGAGAACACCATCGACTTCCTCTGCGACATGCAAACCGACGAAGGCGGCCTACGCGCCAACACGCGGATTCCGATCGCTGACCTATTGAGCACTTTTACCGGCGCGCTGACGCTGCTAGATTTGGGAGCGTTAAACGACATCGACACCGCCGCCGCGTTGCGCTTCGCCCAGTCGCTGGAACTGCCCCACGGCGGTTTTCACGGCGCCGCGTGGGACCCGGCCTGCGATGTCGAGTACACGTTTTATGGACTCGGCTGTTTGGCGTTTCTTTCGGGATAAGAAATGAATGGACCAGCAAAATCATGAAGGGCAAAATCATAGGCGTGTATTCATGATTTTGCCCTCCATCATTTTGCAATCCTGTTTTTCTGATCGGCGAACTACTAAGCCCCGCACCGTCGAAATCCAATCATGCCAGACCTGATCGTCAAACAAGTCACCAAGGAATTCCCCACGCGATCCGAGCCGTTGGTGGTGTTGCGCGGCGTGTCGCTCGAATTGTCCACAGGCGAAAACGTGGCGATCCTGGGGCCAAGTGGATCGGGTAAGAGCACGCTGCTACACGTGATCGGCACGCTCGATCAGCCGACCTCCGGCACGGTCACACTGCGGGGCGAAAACCCATTCACGTTCGGCGAACCGCAACTGGCCACGTTCCGCAATCGCAACATCGGCTTCATCTTTCAAGAGCATCATCTGCTGCCGCAGCTTTCGGTGCTAGAAAATGTTTTGATCCCAACGCTGGCCGACGGCGGCCCGGACCAACAAAAAATCCAGCGGGCCCACGAACTGATCGACCGCGTCGGCTTGTCCCCGCGCCTGGAACACCGCCCCGCGGAACTCTCCGGCGGCGAACGCCAGCGCGTGGCCGTGG
Organism: Pirellulaceae bacterium; assembly: GCA_041744735.1. GTDB lineage: Bacteria > Planctomycetota > Planctomycetia > Pirellulales > Pirellulaceae > JBGTKH01. The sequence goes on from JBGTKH010000214.1 coordinate 4,986, forward strand.
CGCGGGCGCTGATTCAAAGCCCGGCCCTCCTGCTCGGCGACGAACCCACCGGCAGTCTCGACCGCACCAACGCCATGTCCGTCGGCAAACTGCTGCTAGAATTACAGCAGCAAGAGCAGACGATGTTGATCGTCGTCACCCACAGCACCGAACTCGCCGGCCTGCTGCAGCGCCGCATGGAAATCGACAACGGGCTACTGAAGTGAAAGTGCGTAAAACTATCGTTATGAAGTCAAAAGATTCTACTACTGACGCAGCCGAAGTAACGAGAAAGCTGAACGCTGTTTATGCGGACGAGCCATCGGTTATGGACCCTGTGCTCCTTGAAATGCAATGGTTGTCGCTGGAATCCGATTCGTGGTGATCCAAGGCAACGAGATTTTACGGTCTAATCGTTTATGTCCGCTTGGCGTTTTATCCTTCGGAGCTTGCTTCACCACTGGCGCATCAATGCCGCTGTGGCGATGGGCGTGATGGCGGCGACGGCGGTGTTGACGGGGGCGCTGCTGGTTGGGGATTCGGTGCGCGGGAGTCTTAAGACGCTCGCGCTGGACCGGCTGGGGAAGATCGACGAAGTGCTGGTCACCGATCGCTTCTTCCGCGCCGAATTGGCCGAGGAACTGGCGAGGGACCCGCGCTTCAAACAGCACTTTAACGCGGCCACACCGGCGATTCTGTTTCCTCAGGGCACGGTGGAACATCGCGGCGACGAGCGCACGATGCGGGCCGGGGGCGTGACGGTCGTTGGGTGCGACGAAGCGTTTTGGAAACTCGGACAAGCAGTCGGCCGACCCAGCCAATTGCCGGGCGACGGAGAGATTGTGCTCAACGCGCCGCTGGCCGCGGACTTGGGCGTGAAGGTCGGCGACGAGGTCGTGCTGCGGCTGCCCAAAGTTTTTCAAGTCCCGGCCGACAGCGCGCTGGGAAAGAAGGCCGACCGCGTTCGTAGTCTCGCGGGATTGAAGGTGGTCGCGATTGTGCCGTCCGAGAGCTTGGGCTGGTTCAGCCTGCGGCCGAGTCAAAGCGTGCCGCGAAACGCTTATGTTTCGCTGACCAGTTTGCAGGAGGCGCTAGAGCAAGACGGCCGAGTCAACGCGGTGCTGGTCCCCAGTGATCGCAACACCGATCCCTATGACGATGTCGCCAGCCGCACACTGGCGGAGATCCTGCGGCCGCCATTCGAAGACTACGGTTTCCGCATTACGCCCGTCCGCCGCACGTTCCAAGCGCCCGGCAGCGACGATGAGCAAGTGATTTACGACTACTTCAGCTTCACCAGCGACACGATGATGTTCGAGCCGGCGGCCGAAATGGCTGCGCTCCAATCACTGACCGCCGATCTTGCTCAGCCCGTGTTCACTTACTTGGCAAACTCGATCAGCAAAGTCGCCGATGATGATCCTGCGTCAGCGAACTTGCCGGCGAGTCCCTCCTCGCCGATTACGGCCATCGACTCCATCCCGCAACTCGGCCCGCTGCTCGAAAATGGAAAGCCGATCGAACTTGCCGATGACGAGATTGTGCTCAGCAGTTGGGCCGCCGCGGATCTGGCCGCTCGGCCCGGCGACAAGATCCGGGTCAGTTTCTTCGAGCCGGAAACAACGCACGGCGAGACGGTTGAACGCAGCGAGGATTTCACACTCAAGGCCATCGTGCCGCTGACCGAGCCCGCCGAACCGTTTCGCCGCAACCGGCCGCCGCGATTCGACCAGCCGCCGACGCTGGCCAACGATCCCGATCTTACGCCCGAAGTGCCCGGCATCACCGATCAAGCGTCGATCGCCGATTGGGACGCCCCGTTTCCGTTCGACTACAAGCGGATTCGCCCGCAGGACGACGACTACTGGGAGAATCACCGCACCACGCCCAAAGCGTTCATCTCGCTGGCCGCCGGTCAGCGTTTGTGGCGCAGCCGCTTCGGGCAGGTCACGTCATTTCGCATCCCCGCGCGCGACGGCCTCACGGAAGATCGCATCAAAGAAAACTTTCTCGACCAACTGGCCCGCGACAAGGCCAAGCTGGGTTTTGAATTCATCCCGGTCAAGCGGCAAGGTTTGCAAGCTTCATCCGGCACCACGCCCTTCGACATGCTGTTTTTGGCGCTCAGCTTTTTCATCATCACCGCCGCGCTGATGCTGGTCTCGCTGTTGTTCCGTTTGGGGATCGAACAACGAGCCAGGGAAATCGGCACGCTGCTGGCAGTCGGTTTGCGGCAACGGCTGACCGGCCGGCTGTTGGTCACCGAAGGAGCGTTAGTCGCGGCGATCGGCGGACTGGCGGGAGTGATCGTGGGAGTCGGCTATGCGTGGTTGATGATCATCGGCCTACACACGATTTGGGTGGGCGCGGTGACGACGGCGTTTCTGGAATTGCACATTGGCCCGCTGAGCCTGGTGATTGGCTACTCTAGCGGCGTGATCGTTTCGGTATTGACCATTGCATGGAGCATCCGCGCCACGCGGCGCATCTCGATGCGCCGGCTATTGTCGGGACAAGCATCGCAGGCTGTCGAGCTCGTTGGCAACCCGCGTCGAGAATCCTCTACGTTGGGTTCTCGCGAGGTTGCTAGACCAATGAAAACCTACCGAGTTCTTAAGTCCGAAAAAGTCTCTCCCGCCGTGATTCACGAGCGTTTTGCCGGTAAGGCGCGGGGGGAACTGCTTCGCGCCATTCACAATCCCGATCACTCGGATACTGCGATTCAAACCCTGAAGGCCATCTTAATCGCCCAGGGAATGACCGCTGAACAAATTGAGTCGTTTCGTTACAGCAGCGATGAACTCGATGTGCTACCGTTGGCGAAAAGGCCTTCGATAGAGGAGGCACTCCGGCGTCCAAAGCGATGGCGGGTCGTTTATCGCAGTATCCAAATTCTCACTTTCGTTTGCTTCGTTTCCTTCATCGTCTTCCCGGGATCTGCACTGACCACGGCCCTGCTTGCGGCGGCGTTGTTGCTATTCTTCCCGATTAAGCTGGCAGCGTGGTGCTGGCCTGCGAGAATTTTGTTACTGCGTCCTTTTGATACGAAGGACGTGTCCAAGTGGCTCAAGCGTTTCATCCGTCGCAATGTGACTTTCTCTGGACACGTTTTCACGCTTGCCGATCAACACCTGAATGAATCGTTGTTTGTATACCTCACTTCCTTTGTGCCGTTGGGGCCCGAAGGTCTAATCGAGCTTCTGCTTTATCCCTGGTCGAAACGATCGCGGCGTCGAATTTACATCAAAAATGCCTCCGATTTTCTCGCGCTGAAATCCCGGCTGGAAAGTCGATGGCTGTTAAACACCTTTTGGACGAATTCCTGGTGGGACAAGATTCGCAAGATTCGCGCTGTCGATCGTTGGTGGCAGCGCTGCATCGATCTCTTGGCCGCGAGTTGTGACGTAATTCTTGTCGATCTGAGCCTGGTGAAGGCTGGCACCCGCTGGGAACTGTCAAAGATCCGCAACCAGAATCTTGACGCGAAGAGCATTTTTATTGTTCAGAAGGAACAGATCGAGCTTGGCCGCACGATTCTTGCCGACTATTGGCCAGCCGAGGCATTGCCGGAAGTCTACGCCTACGATGAAAAAGGACGCTTGGAAAACTCTGACGCCTTCGGCCATCGCTTTGCCAACGTTCTTGCTCGAGCACGCCCACCATTTACGGGAACACCTCGCGTTTACGTTTGGGCTATCGTTTCGTTGTTCACTTGGCCCATTCCATGGATCGGGTTGCCCATCTCGCTGTTGTCATGGCTAAATATCTCTCGAAGCGAAGGGCGCCTGAGAGGTAAGCGATTGGTGCAAGCCACTGCATTTTTGAGCGTGCTGGCGTGGGCCGGCATGCTGGCGATTGTCGCCAGACGCTCTGGCGGCGAAACTCAGGCCGGTGCGTTTGTCGGTGCCGGCGCGTCGGTCCTGGCGGCGTTGCTAGTCGCAATTTGGATTCGCTTCCGATCGATAGACGGCCGCGCGGCGACCGTCACTAACCGCTTCGTCCTGGCTAAACTCGCCGCCCGCAACGCTGGCCGCAATCCGAGCCGCAGCACGATGACCATCGCTCTGATCGCCACGGCCAGTTTTCTGATCGTGGCGATGAGTTCGTTTCGGCTCGCGCCGACGGAAGAAGGCACCGGCGGTTTCGATCTGCTGGCCGAAAGCTCGCAGCCGGTGTTCGCGGATTTGAACACCGCCGATGGCCGCAAAGACTTGCTCGCCGACAAGGCCGCGATTCTCGATGGCGGCAGCGTGTTGTCGCTGCGCGTCAAACCGGGGGACAACGCAAGCTGCAACAACCTGTACAAGGCGGCTCAACCGCGCGTACTGGGCGTCACGCCGACGATGATCGAACACTTCGACCGAGCAGGCGTACACGGTTTTTCCTGGGCCGGCAGCGCCGCAAAGACGGACGAGCAGCGAGCCAACCCGTGGCAGTTGCTCGGCGCGTCAACCGTAACAACCGGCGACGCAGTGCCTGTTGTGCTCGACAAGAACACGGCTATGTACAGCCTGCAGCTTTACAAAGGAATCGGCGAAGAGTTCACGTTCACGTACGACAATGTGAACGAGGTCCGCTTCCGCGTCGTGGGCCTGTTGTCGAACAGCATCTTGCAAGGCAGCTTGCTTGTGGGTGAAGCGGACTTCGTGAAACGTTTTCCGCAAGTCAGCGGCTACAACTATTTCCTCATCACGTCGCCGCCAGGCAAGAGCGACCAAGTCACCGAAGTGCTGGAAGACAAACTGAGCGATCAAGGCTTCGACGCTGCGTCGTCGTACAAATTGCTCGAACAATTGCTGGCCGTGCAAAACACTTATCTCAGCACCTTTCAGAGCCTCGGTGCCCTCGGCCTGCTGCTCGGCACGTTTGGTCTGGCCGCCGTCCAACTTCGCAGCGTTCTGGAACGTCGTGGCGAATTAGCCCTGCTGCGCGCCGCCGGCTTCCGCCGCCGCCGCCTCTCGCAGATGGTGCTCCTGGAAAACACGTTCCTATTGCTAGGCGGCCTGTCCATCGGCATCTTCGCCGCGCTGCTCTCGGTCCTGCCCCACATGCTCCTCGGCGGCGCGACCATTCCGCTCTTGGATCTGACCGTCATGCTCACCCTCGTCCTAACCGCTGGCCTGCTCTCCGGCCTCCTCGCTGCCCGCGCCACGCTGCGGGCGCCATTACTTTCTGCATTGCGAGGCGAATAGTCCTTCGCGCTTTCCTTGCAATGTGGCCTTTCGATGGCTTGGATAGCTTGCGGGCAAGCCGCCGAGTGGCTATTACATTGGATCAGGTAGAAATTCTCATCGGAGAATTGGTCCACGCGTAAGGCGCACGGAGGAAGGAGAACGGATCATGGTGCTCGACCCACGGAAGCGGCAAAAGAAGGTGGAGAAGCGGAAGGCAAAGGAGAAGACCAAGCGGCGCGAGTTGGCGAGGCGGAATCCACAGGGCATGGCGGCTCAATTCGAGCGGGCGGCCGAGGTGGCTCCGATCTTGCACTGTTGCACGATCTCCGAGATTTGGGACGAAGGGATAGGGCACGTGCTCGTGAGCCGCCTGTTGGCCGACGGGCAAGTCGCATTCGTCGCGTTTCTGGTGGACGTGTATTGCCTGGGTGTGAAGAACGTGGTCATGGGCATCGCCCCACGGCCTCGCTACGAACGCGAAATGTATGGCAAACTGGCCGACCAATATCGGCTCATTCGGATGCAGCCTGAGTGTGCCCGCAAGCTGGTGGAAAGTGCGGTGCAGTACGCGCTGGATGTGGGACTGCCACCACACGCCGATTATCGCAAGGCCAAAGCAATCTTCGGCGACATCGATGCGTCGGCTTGCACCGAAGAATTCGCTTTCGGCAAGGACGGCAAACCGTATTTCTTTGCGGGTCCTCACGATTCGCCCGCGCGATGCCGCCAGATCATGAGCACGTTGACTGAGCGCTGCGGTCCTAACGGCTTTCACTTCACGATGCCCGTCGGCGGACCGTTGCCGGCAGGTGTGAGGCTGGTCAGCGAGGATGCTGACGACGACGATGACGACTGGTCGTAGCTGGTGCTAGTTAGCGGAAGAACGATGAAAACCGCCTTTGCCATTGCCGCTCATCCGGACGACATTGAGTTCTTCATGGCGGGAACGCTGATGTTGTTGCGCGATGCCGGGTACGAAATTCATTACATGAACGTGGCCAATGGGTGCTGCGGGACGACGGAGTTTGATCGGGAGACGATTGCGCGGATGCGGCGCGATGAGGCAATGCGGGCGGCGGCGAGCATCGGGGCGGTGTTTCACGAGAGCGTCTGCGACGACATGTCCATCTTCTACGACCAGCCGACACTGGCCAAAGTGGCGTCGGTCGTGCGCGAAGTGGCGCCGGAGATTCTGCTGACTCACTCGCCCACCGACTACATGGAAGACCACACCAACACATGTCGGCTGGCGGTCACGGCGGCGTTTGCTCGCGGCATGCCCAACTT
>JBGTKH010000215.1:0-9527 GCA_041744735.1 Pirellulaceae bacterium
GAATTCATGCTGGTTGATGACAACCGCTGCGATTGGAACGGACGGACCGCGAAAACGCGCACAATCGTGCGGGCTTGCCGGGCTTGATCGGCGGGGCCGGTGTTTTCGCTACGGCCCGCGGTCTACGTACATTTGATGCACGGCAACGGCGAAGGCGCGGGCTTCAGAATGGGGGCGGCGGCCGACGATAGTGGTCATGGTTCAGTGAATGTCGGCGGAGCCGCATGTTGATTGGCCGTCACGCAGCGCGTGACTGGCCGCGTCACGAGGAGTGTGACCGCAATGATTGGCGCCGTCGGCGGGATGTCTCGCAGAGGTCGGCGTTGGACTTTCACCCTCACGAGACGAGACCACGATGCCTTCCACTCGCAGTTCCGCAGCTTCTAAACGTACCCGCGCCGCCAGCAGCCGCAAATCCGCCGCCGCTCAGACGCCGCTGGAAACATACCTTCGCGAAATCAACGAAACCGCGCTGCTGTCGGCCGACGACGAGCGGGAGCTGGCCGAAGGGATCGCTCAAGGCGACGTGCGTGCCCGCGACCGCATGGTGCGAGCCAACCTGCGGCTGGTCGTGAACATCGCCCGCGGTTACGCCGGCAAGGGGCTGGGTCTGCAAGATCTGATCGAAGAAGGCAACCTCGGCCTGCTGCGGGCGGTCGAAGGCTTCGATCCGAACATGGGCACACGGTTCAGCACCTATGCCAGCTATTGGATCAAGCAGTCGATCAAGCGGGCACTGATCAACTCGGCCAAAACGATCCGCATCCCGGCCTACATGGTCGAGCTGCTGTCGAAATGGCGGCGAGCCAACGCGCGGCTCAGCGAAGAGTTGGGCCGCACGCCCACGCCCGAAGAAATCGCGCGGGTGCTGGGCCTGCCCAAGAAGAAACTGCCCATCATCAAGAAGGCCATCCGCATCTACAACAGCACGCCGCAGACCGATCAAACCGAAGCCGGCTGGTCGCTGGGCGAAATGGTGATGGACGAGCGGCTGAAGAGCCCCGAAGACGAACTTGTCGAACACGACGTGCTGAAACATGTCTTGGAAATGATCAAGACCATGGACCCGCGCGAGGCCACGGTGCTGAAGATGCGCTTCGGCCTGGACGACACGCAGCCTCACACGCTGAAAGAAATCGGCGAGGAACTCGGCCTGACCCGTGAGCGCGTGCGGCAAATCGAAACCGAAGCCCTCGGCAAACTCGGCGAAGGTTTGAAAGACCCTCGCGAACGCGCCGCGGAACTCAGCGGTGACGAAATCTAAGTGCGCGAGTTTCCTTAGAGCAAATGCAGCGTCTGCTAGTCGCGCTTGAGGACCTCAAGCAGACGGTCTTGCCCAAGGACCCGAGATTGTTTGCGACGATGGCCGAGGCGCCGCTGGATGATTTGGCAAAGATCAGGGACGAGATCAGTCGGCACCTCAGCGCACTGAAACGCACGGGCTAAAACTCCACGTAGGCACGTCGATCCGCCCGAGTGCCCATGGACGACGCTCTCCACACGCGTTTCGCTCAACTCAATTCCTTCGTCCACGCCTTCAACATGTCGCGCAGCCGCGCGAAACCGGACATCAAGCCGTCGAGCCGATCATTGAAGTGTTCCAAGCACCAGGGGCCGCGGAAGCCGGCGTCCCAGCCGATTTGGAAACAGCGCCGCAGGTCGTAGCGCGGATGCTGGCCGTCGGGCTCGAAGGCGAACGCTTTGAAGTCGCATGAGACGGCCAGCGGAAAACTTTTGGCCAGTCCCGTGTAGCGGGCCTTGTCAGTCCAGTTGCCCGTGTCGGGCTGAGCAGCCAAGCCCGTGCCGACGGCGCGGATTACGCTGGGAATCGCGTCGGGATCGCCGCTCATCCAGCCGAAGTTTTCGATCAGCAAGCTAATCCCCTTCGGCGCGGCGTAATCGATCAGTTCCTTGTAACTCTCGGCAAGACGGTTCATGTCAGGACGCGCCGCTCCGGGCAACGGCCGCACCCAGCGGCAGCCCAGCCGCTGCGCCGCGTCGATCGTGCGCTTGTATTCCTCGAGCGCCCGTTTGCGAGTTGGCTCGTCCAGACTGCCCATTTCGAGCCCCTTCTGATTCATCTTCAAATTCGTGAGGACGCAGCCGGCCTTGTCCGCACGCGATCGCAGATCGTCCAGATACGCCGGCTGCAGCGACGCCAGCGTGGCGATCATCGCTTTGTGTACTTCGCAACGTCCCAAAGCTTGATCGTCCCGGTCGAGTCGCCGACAGCCAGGGTCGTGCCATCCGGCGAAAAAGCGATCGAATTGGCGAAGCTGACATGTGGTCCGAAGCGGTGCAATTCGGTTCCGGTTTCTAGATCCCACAGGATAACTTCGGTTTGGGCGGGGAAGGCCAACAGCTTGCTGTTTGCAAAAAATGTCTCACGAGCGCCTCCTAGTTTTACCATCGGATGGTCGATCTGTTTTACCAGTTCTTCTTTCTTGACGTCCCAAATGATCGTGAAGCCGGAGCCACAAACGTACAGCATGTTGCCGTCCGCCGATACATACAAATTCGTGAAGCCTGTTTTGAATAGCGGCAACTTTAACTCAAGCTGCGCGCCCGTTGCCGTATCCCAAGCCGCAACTTTGTCCTTCTGGAGAGGCTGGTCGAAGACCGCGACAAATACGGTCTTTCCGTCCGGCGATAGCCTAGGCGATCCGCGCGAATTTGGCACTTCAATCGTCATGCTCGGATCGGGTTTATCCAACCGGTGAATCTCCATGCGGCCCTTGTAAGGACCGGCGACAAGCAGGCGGTTGTCGGTCGAGAATGTGACTGTCGCGAGGTCCACCCCAAGCACGTCCAAACGCCGCGGACCTTCACGACCGCTCAAATCCAACAACAACAGCGGGAGCGTGGACTGACCGGTATTGACGCCTCGATCCGCTGCTCGCAATTGCGCCGCAAAGTGCTGACCATTAGAACTGAACCATCCCGAACTGAGAGGCAGTTGCCCAAGCTCAACGTGCTGGCCGACAAGCTTGCCGGTTGCTGGATCCCAAACGCATATCTCACTGCGTCCGCCACTGGAAATCAACTGTTTACCATCCGAGGTGAAGACCACATCCACCGATGCGCGCCAATGTGCGGGAATTAAGAGTCTTTCCTCACCACGAACTGCTGGCGCGGCTTGCACACTCTTTTTCGAGGCAGAGTACTGGCTTTCCAGTCCCCATAGCCGTGCAGTCCAAGGGTCGCCAAGTTTCTCGAGCGTGCTGAAGTGCGTTCGAGCCGTTTCGAAATCGACATTCAGCACGGCAAAGAAGCAGGCCTCGTTCAAATGCTCGGCCGACTCGGGCTGCTCCTTCAGAATCGCAGCCAACCCTTGGCGGATCCGCGGGTATTCGAACTTGGTAACACGGAAGAAGTGAATGGAAGGATAGTAGCGCGAGACGCGGCTGGCGATGCGGGCGTAGACTTTGGCCCCCTCGTCGCCTCCGATCGTGTCGGCCACCTTTGCAGCATAGGCTTCCATGTCGCCCTCTTCGCCGTGCCAGCGCGGCAACAAGTATTCTGCCATCGCCTGATGAGCGGGATAATAGTGCGGCGAATTCTTGAGCAGCTTCTCGACGATCTTGTCCGTCTCTTCGCGCGGCCACGACAGGCATTTGGCCACTTCGATCTGCTGGGCATACAGGTCTGGATCGTTTCCCGGCAGCTTCTCCGCTTCGGCCAACAGATCGCGCGATTTTTCCATGTTGTCGCGGAAGGCCATCCAGCCCTCTTCGGTGATCCCGCCGGCAAAGCCCGTTCCGCGAGCTTTCCAGGCCTGCTGGATATGGTACTGAGAAGCTGCCAGCAACGGGGTCTTCGACTTGGCGAGCGCCTTGCGCCAATTGTCCAGACGCGCTTGTGGCTGATTGCCGACCAAGGATTCGATGTACGTCGTGAATGACGCCTTCGCGTAGAAGTGACGCACCTTCGACTCGCCCCCGTCAAAGTCCCCGCCGTCCTTCCGCAACAGGTCCGCCATCGACTCCAACTCGTCAAACCGTTCCTTGTACAAACAATCGACCATCCATTTGTCAAAAGCCGATGGCAACTTCAGTGCCTCTGCCAGCCGCTCTTGGAGGCCGTTCTCGCCGGCGCCTTTGACGGCTTCGGGTTCTTCAGCCAAGACTTGCAACGAATTCAGCACGCCAAAGGCAACGAGGACAACAAGGCTGATCCGCAGGACCGAGATTGCACGAGCCGTTGCACTCATAACGTTACTCCTCATGAATGGGCGTTTATTGCCCGGAACCGGCTGAATCGCATTCGCAATCAGGCCGTGGGGGACACAACGCGAGGAAGCCGCCGAACGAACCGCGCGTGGGCTTCGCGATGAAGCTTGAAGGATGCCGCGATGGTCTTCGGAGAATTGTAACCGGCGTGAGCGGCCGCAAGCAAGCAGATTCGCGCGTGCTAGTCCAAAATACTGACTGACAATTTAGGGCTCGAAGAACGGGAACAGTTGTTTCAACTCATGTTCGGTCGGGCGGCGGCCGTACTCGCAGATCTCGAACGCTTCGGCGTACTTCACGGCGTTGCCGCGCTCGGCGTCGTACCAGCGGACCAGCGAATCGCGAAACCGGTCGGCCTCGCGGCCCTGGCGCGACATCCAGCGCTCGGTGAGCCACTGGATGCGCGCGGCGGTGGCCGACGCTGGCGGCACCGTGCGGACGAACTCTTCGCTGCCGTTAGCGCCCCCTTCGTAAACTTGCGATTCCAATTCGTGAACCGCCCGCACCTTTTGCTCGAACACGTCGTCCAACGAAACGGCGACGTCGGCGACGAACGGGTATGGCTTCATGAAACCGTCGCTGGAATAGAGGAACACGGGATTGCGTTTCAGCGGCGGCGTGTCGGGACAGAAAAACGGCACCGTGACCATGAACGCTGCGTCTTGCACCAGCACGCCGACGTACCGATGATCGGGGTGATAGTCCCACGGGCGATGCGCGATCACGATGTCGGCTTTCCATTGGCGAATCAAGCGCGTGATCGTCTGGCGGTTTTCGAGCGTCGGCATCAGCTCGCCGTCGTGAATGTCCAGCACCTGCGAAGTCACGCCCAACACTTTCGCCGCTGCTTTCGATTCGGCCGTGCGACGCTGAGCCAGCGGTCCACCCGCCATCTGCCAATGCCCGATGTCGCCGTTGGTGACCGACACCAACTTGACGTGATGCCCCAGCTTGGCCCACTTAGCGCCGGTTCCGCCTGTTTTGAATTCCGCGTCGTCCGGATGAGCGCCAAAAGCAATGATCTGCAACTTGCCATCTTCGGGCGGCGTCGGCTCTGCCGCTGACAAGTAAGTGGGGCAGAGTAAAGCTGCTGCGCCCAAAACATACAACGCCGACGGACGAAGGATTCTCGCATTCATCGTCATGTACTGCATCGTTCAAGCTCCTTGTAATGGGCTAGGGGTCCGGTGTTCAGAAATTCATTTTCATTTTTCGCAGGCTAGTGCTTTGTCAAAGCTTAGTTTTAGGGTTGGCCAACTGCGTGGCGTAAGCTTCCAGCTTGCGTTTCTGGGACGAAGCGGATTGGCAAGCAGGATGCTTACCCCACTTTTAACATTGACGAAGCACTCGAGCTTCAGCAGTCGTAAGACGTTTACCTGCGAAAACTGAATTCCTGAACACCCGACCCCGACGATTCGAATCGCTGGCGGTGCCAAAGTCAACCGCCATCACGGCACAACGGCCAGCAAATAATCGGGGTGGCCGGCGCATCGTAACGGGGACGCGGTACGGCGCTTTTTGGACTTGCCGCGGTTATAATCAACATGTCCTTTGAAGGACGGCGCTGTTTTGGGGTTCGATTGAGGGGATCGAGGAGTTTTATGGAACGCTTTGCATTGTGTGTGTTAGTGGCCTTGGCCGCGTCGCCCTCCGCCGGTGCGGCGGAAGTCTTGCCACCGGTCAGCCAGCGGTTTTCCGCATCGCAAACCGAGGAAACCCCGGACTTCCGCCGACACGTGGTCACGCTGCTAGGCCGATTGGGCTGCAATGGCCGAGCGTGTCATGGATCGTTTCAAGGACAGGGCGGCTTCCGGTTATCTCTATTCGGTTACGACTTTACCGCGGACCACGAAGCGCTGGCCGGCGGCGATGCGCCGCGGGTGAATCTCGACCAGCCGCCGACAAGTCTAATCCTTCAGAAGCCAACGCTGGCCATCGACCACGAGGGAGGCGAGCGGTTCAAAACCAAGGGGTGGGAGTATCGGCTGCTCTCGCGCTGGATCGAGTCCGGCGCGCCGCAGTATCAACCAGATAGCGCAGAACTACTCGACCTTCATATCACACCAACCGAGATCGTGTTCGACCGCGCCGGTCAGACCGCGCAATTGAATGTGGTCGCCGAGTGGGCCGACGGCACTCGCGAAGATGTCACGCCGCTGTGCCGCTTCCGCACCAACGATGAATCGATGGCCACGGTCAGCTTGTCGGGGCAAGTCACCGCCTGCGGAAAGGGCGACACGCACGTCGTTGCTTTCTACGATAATGGAACAACCGCGGTGCCGGTACTGCAGCCGGTGTCGGATCGACTCGGCTCGCAGTATCCGCGCGTGCTGACTCCCACGAAGGTCGACGAGTTGGTCGTGGCGAAACTTCGCAAATTGGGCATCGTGCCGTCGGTCGTTTGTACAGACGCCGAGTTTCTGCGGCGCGTGAGCCTGGACATGACCGGCACGTTGCCGATGCCCGATGAAGTTGAATCGTTTCTAGCCAATCGTTCGCCGGACAAGCGGGCTCGCAAGATTGATGAGTTGCTCGAGCGGCCGACTTACGCTGCATGGTGGACGACGCGGCTGTGCGATTGGACCGGCAACAGCGAGCAGAATTTGCCGGTTGGCGGCGAACAGGCACTGCGGCCTGACAAGTCCAAGCAATGGTACGACTGGATCTATCGCCGCATCGCCGACAATGTGCCTTACGATCAGCTTGTCGAAGGCATCGTGCTGGCCACCAACCGCACGCCGGGCCAAACCGACGACGAATATTTCGCCGAGATGAGTGCCTACTTCCGCACGAAGGATCCCGCCGACTTTGCGGCTCGCAAGACGATGCCGTATTTCTGGAGCGCCGGCCGCGAGACGCCGCCGCAGGCGTTGCGATTCAGCTATGCGTTTCTGGGCATCCGCCTGGAATGTGCCGAATGCCACAAGCATCCGTATGACCAGTGGACCAAAGACGACTTCGAGCAGTTCAAAGCGTTCTTCGTAGGCGTACACTACACGGAGGCCGCTCGGGCTCGCGGCGCCGACATGCGAAAGACGTTGGGGTTGACAGCAGATCAGGATAGTGGCGATTTTAAGAATCTGTTCGCCCGGCTGGCTCACGAGGGAACGATCGTGCCGTGGAAAGAGGTTGTCGCGCCCAACCCTTCACGCAACAAAAGCCGGACCGCCAGTCGCAAAACCGTCAACGGCCGCGTCATCACTCCGAAGCTGCTCGGCGGCGAAGAAGTGATCGCCGAGCAGTACGATGACCCGCGCGAGCCGCTGATGCAGTGGCTGCGCCGACCGGACAATCCATACTTCGCCCGCGCGCTGGTGAATCGCGTGTGGGCCGATTATTTCGGCGTCGGGATCGTCGATCCGCCGGACGACATGAATCTGGCCAATCCGCCCAGCAATGAACCGCTGCTGGCGTATCTGGCCCACGAGTTTGCCGTACACGGTTACGATCTGAAGTGGCTGCATCGCGAGATCGCCAACAGCCGGACGTATCAATTGAGTTGGCGGCCGAACGAGACGAACGAATTGGACGAACGGAATTTCAGCCGAGCTCTGGTGCGCCGTCTGCCGGCTGAGGTAGCTTACGACGCGCTGCTGCACGCGACGGCGGCGTCGGAGCCGATGCACAACATGCATCATGATCTGGCAGTCGTGCGCGATCGAGCCATCGGCGTTACCAGCGGGTTGGCGCGTTTCGACGGCAGCTACGCCGTGAATTTGTTCGGCAAGCCGGCCCGCGCGATCAATTGCGATTGCGAACGATCGAGTGAACCGAGCTTGCTGCAAACGGTTTACCTGCGCAATGATGCCGAGATGCTGGGAATGATGGATCGCAATGACGGCTGGCTGCGTGAGGTTTTTCCCGCGAAGTCGAAAGCTGCAACGATTGACGAAGAGACGCTCATTCGCAACGTCTATCTGCGCACTGTCTGCCGGCCGCCGACAGACGATGAACTGTCCATCGCGCGCGAGTCGCTCTCTGAATCCACGAACACGGCCGACGGAGTGCGCAATTTGCTGTGGGCGATGCTGAACACGAAAGAGTTTATTTTGAACCATTGATAGTGGCTGGGCTCAGACGTACAGAATTCAAAATTGCCGCGAATAGGTCTTCCATGAAGGCAGACGGCCGCCGCGGCAATTTTGAATTCTGTACGTCTGAGCCCCTAGAGGAACCTCAAGATGAAAACACCTCGTTACTGTGATCGCGTCACCCGCCGCGACGTGCTGCAGGCCGGCGCTGTGAGTGCGTTGGGATTGACGCTCGGCGGATACTTGCGGCGGCAAGCGGCGGGTGAAGTTGCTCCGGCCAAAGCTCAATCGGCCGTCTTCATCTATCTCGGCGGCGGGCCGTCGCACTTGGACATGTTCGACATGAAGCCCGACGCACCGGCCGAAATTCGCGGCGAGTTCCAGCCGATCGCCACCAGTGTCGCGGGCTTGCAAGTGTGCGAGCATCTGCCGCGGCTGGCTCAATGCGCCGATCATTACGCCGTGGTGCGCGGCATCAGTCACACGTTGGCGGGCCACGAACTGGGAACGCTGTACCTGAATACAGGCAATCGGCCGATCCCGTCGCTGCAATTCCCCGGCTATGGCGCGGTCGTCAGTCGCGAGCTGCGCGGCGCGGCGGAACTGCCGCATTTCGTCGCGATTCCCAACACGCCGCAGAAGGCCGGTTATCTGGGCGTGCGTTACGCGCCGCTGCAAACCAACGACACGCCGAAGCCCGGCCTGCCGTTTTCGGTCCGCGGCATTTCGCTCGAACGCGGCTTGACCGTCGAGCAATTCGAACAGCGCCAGAAGCTGCTGAATCGGCTGGACACAGCCTTCCGCGAACTCGAAGGCAAGAACTCGCTGGTCGACGGCGCGGACCAGTTCGATCAGCAGGCGTACGCCGTGATCAGTTCGCCACGGGCCCGCGAAGCATTCGACACCAGCCGCGAATCGCCCGAAGTCGCGGCGACGTTCGGCGAACATCGTTTCGGCCAGAGCTGCCTGTTGGCCGCGCGGTTGATTGAAGCGGGCGTGCGCTTTACCACCGTCACGTTCGGCGGCTGGGATACGCATTCGAACAACTTCACGAAATCAAAAACGGAGCTGTTGCCGCAATTTGATCAGGGCTTAGCCGCGCTGCTCAATACGTTGTCCGAACGCGGGCTATTAGAATCGACCACTGTGTTTGTGACCGGTGAATTCGGCCGCACGCCGAAGATCAACGAGCGGGCCGGCCGCGATCACTGGCCGCGCGCCATGTTCGCGCTGCTGGCGGGCGGCGGCATCCGCGGCGGACAAGCGA
>JBGTKH010000216.1:0-4411 GCA_041744735.1 Pirellulaceae bacterium
GCAATCGCGCGGCGGCAAGCCACTGGGCACGCCTTGGGAAAACATGCCCGCCGAACTGCGCGGCATGAAGTTTCCCAACTGGCCGCTTCCCGACGATCTGCAGCGTTGGCAGCGCGTCGATCGCGACGCGGCACGCAAGACGTTGCTGGAATGCCTGGGTGATTTGCCGCCGCGGCCGAAGCCGCTGCAAGTAAAAACACTTGCCCGTGAAGACCGCGGCGAATACGTCTTGGAGCGATTCGAATTCCACAGCGGCGTCGACGCACTTGTGCCGGGCATCTTGCTTTTGCCGAAAAACGTCGAAGGCCGAACACCCGCCATCATCGGCCTGCACGGTCACGGTGGCAGCAGCGAGACGATTTGCACGGATGTTGACAACCCACAGTGCGTCGGTCCCGATCTAGTCCGCCGCGGATTTGTTGTAGCAGCCATCGACACGTACTTTTGCGGAGCGCGCGCTCGCAAGCCGCAGCAGGAAAAAGACTGGCCCGAGCGCTACCGGCACGCCGACGAAGGCACGCTGTTCCGAATCTACTTGTGGCAAGGACGAACGCTGTGGGGCATGATGCAGCGCGACCAGCAATGCCTGATTGACTATCTGCAAACGCGCTCGGAAGTTAATCCAAACAAGATCGGCGTCACCGGGATGAGCATGGGGGGCACGGGAAGCTGGTGGCTGGCGGCTGCGGACGATCGTATCGCGGCAGTGGTCGGCGTCGCCAGCTTCACGCGCTACGAGCAATTGATCGCGCACAACAACGCACCGCTGCACGGCGTCTACTACTACGTGCCCGGCATTCTAAGACACTTCGACACCGAAGCGATTTATGCACTCGTCGCCCCACGTCCGATGTTAATGCTCTCCGGTGACCAAGACGGCGGCCTGCCCCTGGACGGCATCGAGATCCTGGAACGCAAAGTGGGTCAAGTCTACCGTCTTCACCAACGGCCCGCCGCATTTCACAGCATCGTCTACAAGAACACCGCCCACGAATACCTGCCCGAAATGCGAGCCCGCATGCTCGATTGGTTCGAGAGACACCTCGGTGCAGAATGATTACGCCTCGTGGACGCATGGCCGCAACTGAGCCACCTGCTCCGACGTCGCCGACTTGTCCGAGCAACGTTCCTGAGCGAACGTGATTCTGGCGTTCCTTGACGGATTAGCTATGGCTTGTTGTCCAGCGAATCGGTTACAATACCGACCAGCCCTGAGGCGTTCAGACCCGCCTCTGTTTCCCACCCGTTGATCTGCCTTTGGCCCGTTGTGCAACGTCACCTGCCGAACATTGAAGAGATACTGATGTTTGTTTGCCGACTTCTACGCACCGCCGTCTCGGCAAGACGGGCAGCCAGTCGCCAGCGCCTAATGAGCAGCACAGCAATCGCCGCGATCGTTCTGTTTGCAGCCGCGGCTTCGCAGGTCGCTTACGCCGAGTCGCCGCTGCTGGAACGCGACGTGCTGCCGATTCTTACAAAGAATTGCATGGGCTGTCACGGAGGATTGCGAAAGCAGGGCGGGCTTGATTTGCGGACTGTCCCGGCGATGCTCGCGGGCGGCGAATCCGGGCCGGCGATTGTGGCGGGCGATGCGAGCAAGAGCGAACTGTGGAACAAGATCGCGGCGGACGAAATGCCCGAAGGCGACGACCGCGAGAAGTTGTCCTCCGCCGAGAAGGCGATCATCAAAGCCTGGATCGACGCCGGCATGCCGACCGTTTCGCAGCAGCGACAGAATGTCGATCCGCTGCTGGCCGGCGACAAGCGGCACGAGCCGCTGGAAGTGGCCGGCGCGATCGACCGGCACATCGAATCGTTTCTGGCCGCCGCGAAGTTGACACCGGCCGCTATGAGCGACGACCAAGAATTCATGCGGCGACTTTATCTCGATCTGACCGGACGCATTCCAACCGCGGAACAAGTGGCGGAGTTTCTGGACACCAACGATCCGGACAAGCGCGTGAAGCTGATCGACACGCTGTTGGCCACGCCGCAATTCGGCCAGCAATTCGGCCGCACGTGGCGCGATTGGGTCTGCCCGCCGGAATTGCCGTCGGACGACAACGGCGGAGCGCAGCCGTACAGCCAAGCCGATGCTTTCGGCCAATGGCTCGGAGAGAAAGTCGCCGCGGGCCAGCCGTGGGACAAGATCACGCGCGAGATCCTCACGGTCCAAGGCGAAATCAAAAAACAGCCGCAAGTGATCTTCTTCGGCCTGGTGGGGCAAGGCGGCAAGACGACGCCGGAAGGATCGGCGCGGGCCGTGGCGTCGTTGTTCATGGGCGTGCAGTTGCAGTGTTCGCAATGCCACGACGATCCGTATCGCGATTGGTCGCAGCGGGAACATTGGGGACTGGCTGCGTTCTTCGGCCGGTCGCAAGGCGACTTCAACAAAATCGAAGTCGGCAAAGGCCCCAGCCAGAAGCCCGGCGAAATCACGATTGCCGATTCCGCTTTCAAAAACTCCGGCACGACGGTCCAAGCGGCCTTCTTGGGCGGCGGCGAATTTGTGGCCAAGAACAACGACGATCTCCGCCAGCCGTTTGTCGATTGGCTGACGGCGAAGGACAACCGGTTTTTCGCTCCTGCATTTACCAACCGCTTGTGGTTCTATCTGTTCGCACGCGGAATCGTGAACCCGATCGACGACTTCCGCGAGTTGAACCCGCCGTCGCATCCGGGGCTGTTGAAACTGTTGGCTAACGAGTTCACCGCCGCGGATTACGACGTCAAGCATCTGCTACGTTGCCTGTGCAACTCGCGCGCGTACCAGCGGACGAGTTGGGTCGAACCGGGGACCGACGAACAAGAGCGGCTCGCCTTGACGACCGCTTTCGGCCGCATGCCGCTGCGCGTGATGACCGCCGACATGTTCCTCGATTCGCTGAAGCTGGCTTACGGCGAAGAAAAGGATTTCGACCTGCGCGGCGGCGGCAAGGACAACACGACCGGTCAGGCCGCCACGGTCGGCAGCGCCTATCTCGAATTCCACCGCAAGTTCGGCACCAGCGAAGAAGACGCCACCGACTTCACGCACGGCATCGCTCAGATGTTGACCTTGATCAATCACCCGCGGCTGCTGGCGGGCAGCAAGGCGCTGGATGGTTACTTGAAGAGCAGGCCCGATTCAACGCCCGAGCAAACGGTGGAGTGGCTGTACCTGAGCACCCTGTCGCGGCGGCCCGACGACATGGAGTCAGCCGAAGCCGTCGGCTACGTCAACCATTCGCCAGATGCGGCGAAGGCAAACGTCGGTGTGTTGTGGATGTTGGTGAATCGGAGTGAGTTCATACTGGTGAGATGAGTTGAATTGAATGACGATTGTTGATTGTTGATTGTCGATTGTTGAAGTGAAGGCGGAGTCGGACTTCGACAATCAACAATCATCAATCGATTCCTGTGATGGATACCGCGAGCGGAAACGGAGGAATACGATGCGTAAACTTGACCTAACTCTGAAGCGTCGCGATCTGCTCAAGCTTTCCGCCGCCGGTCTGCTGTCCGGCGTCAGCGTGCCGTGGTTCGAGTCGTTCGCCAGCGCTGCGATCAAGCGGCCGCGCGGCAAGTCGTGCATTTTTCTGTGGATTGACGGCGGGCCGAGCCAGCAGCACACGTTCGATCCCAAACCGGCGGGTGAATTCAAGCCGATGCCGACGGCCGTGCCGGGCATTCACATCGTCGAGCAACTGCCGCAACTTGCTCAGTGCATGGACGACTTGGCGATCGTGCGTTCGATGACCACCGAGATCAACGGCCACTACGACGCGAAGTATTTTCTGCACACCGGCTACAAACGGACCACGGCCTTCGAGCATCCGGCGATCGGCTGCATCGCGTCGTCGCAGATCGGCCTGCCCGACGACGACATGCCGGCCTTTGTAACGATCGACGCCGGTTACGACCGGGCGGACGGCGGGCGGTTGTATCGCAGCGTGCCGTCGTACCTCGGCGCTGAGCACGCGCCGCTGGCCGTTCACGAACCGAGCGAAGGCTTAGAGAATCTCACGCCGACCGGCGACGACATCGACGCGCGGTTGCAATTGCTGGCCGGCAGCGAACGGCGTTTTGCCGAGCGGTTCGCGCTGCCCGCGGTCAGTGCGAAACAAGCGGCGTTCCGTCGCGCGGTGCAATTGATGCAGTCGAAACGTTCTCAGGCGTTTCAGCTCGACGAAGAACCGGCTGCTCTTCGTGAAACTTACGGCGCGCACAAGTTCGGCCAATCGTGTTTGTTAGCGCGGCGATTGGTCGAGGCAGGTGTGTCGTTTGTCGAAGTGGTACATCGCGGCTGGGACGATCACAGCGGCGCGGCCAAGGCGGTCGCCGCCCGCGCGCCGTGGATGGATGCCGGCATGGCGGCGCTGATCCGCGACCTCAAGGTCCGCGGTATGTTGGACGATACGCTGGTCGTGTG
>JBGTKH010000217.1:0-8161 GCA_041744735.1 Pirellulaceae bacterium
GAGCAAGTCGCCCGCGTCCTGTCGTCGCTCGAATCCCTCCCCCGCCCCGCCGACTGCGCCCGCCTTGCCCGCAGCCTCGACCTAATGACCGACGGCCCGTTCCACGAGCGGCTCGAACGGTTGACCCGTACGTAAACCGGCTGCGACGTGGTGTTGACATCAAAATACAACGTTGTATGATAATTACAACGAAAGTGAGGTGTCGCCATGCCAACCGCAGCAAGATTCGGTAAGTTCTTTAAGGAGCGACGGATCGCTCTCAGTCTGACGCTCCGCGAGTTCTGCCGCAACAACGGCCTCGACCCCGGCAACATTAGCCGGCTGGAACGAGGACTTTTATCGCCGCCGCAGGGACGCGAAACGCTGGAGCACTACGCCAAGTTACTCAAACTGAAAAAGGGTTCCGACGAGTGGTATACCTACTTTGACTTCGCGGCTGCGGAGAATGGAAGAATACCTGCCGAACTTCTCGAAGACGAAGAACTACTGGAGAAATTGCCGATCCTGTTCCGCACGCTCCGCGGACAGAAAGTGCCGGATGAGCAACTGGACGATTTGGTCCGCAAGTTACGCAAGGTGTAACCGTGTCCCAAGGCATCACCGCGCCGTATTACAGCTACGAAGATCTCCGGCGGCGGGCGGACGAGTTCCTGGCCAAACTTCATTCGGCCGGAACAATTCCCATTCCCATCCAGCAGATCATCGAGTTTCAATTGGGCATCGATATTGTGCCCATGCAGGGCCTGCACGGGCTGATCGAGACCGATGGGTTTATCACGAGCGACCTGAAAGAAATCTACGTCGACCAGTTCGTCTACGACAGCCGGCCCGGACGCTACCGTTTCACGTTGGCGCATGAAGTCGGCCATTCGGTACTCCACAGGGATCTGTTTCGAGCCCGGCACTTCCACAGCATCGACGAGTGGAAAGCCTTCATGAATGCCATCCCCGAAAAAGAACACGGCTGGCTTGAATACCAAGCCTACGCCTTCGCCGGCTTGGTTCTGGTTCCCAAAGCTCCGCTGGCAGCCGCGACCGAGTCGTGCGTAACCATGATCCGCGGCGAGGGCATCGACCTTGAAGAAAACTGGGATTTCGTATGGTCGCGAATTGCGTCCTTCGTTGGGAAGCCATTCGAGGTCTCGGGCGAGGTAATCGAACGCCGGTTGCAAAAGGACGACATCCCAGACAGCTTCAAGAAATGACGGAGCGCCTCTATGCTGGAAACCTGCAAATTGCCGGTGCTACGCCTGGAGTGGTTGAGTGCCTACCCCGTAATCGAAGCAGACCCACGCGATGAGGAGAATGAATTGAAGCGCTCGATTCGCGAAAATGAAGTCGCGTTTTGTGCCGAAGTGAAGTCGTGGGCCGATGCCCTGTGCCAAGCACGTCCCGACTTACCTTTCAGCGGCGCCAAGATCGAGCAATACGGCCACGGATCGCACCAACGGCACGACCTGCGATTCCTTAGTCGCGACGGACAGGTGGCTCTCTGTGGCGAGGTAAAGCTCCCGGGGACGGCCGAAGGTCGTTCGCCGTACGACGCGGCGCTGATGGCTGACGCGTTTCAGAAAGCGGAGAACATTCAAAGCCGCTATTTCTTTACGTGGAACGTCAACCTGCTGGTCCTGTTTGATCGAAAATTGTGGAACAAGCCGCTCCTGGAACGTCGTGTCAGGGAATGGCCGCTGGGACTCACTCTAATGCGGCCCGACGATGTGACTCGCCCGGAAGTGCGGTCGCGGCTTCAGGAGATCTTTCTAGCCGAATTCCTCACCGACTTCGCGGCCATTTACGAAGAGCGGATTGAAGACTGGGGAATGCCGCCCGATGACATCTTTATCGGGTCCCTGGAAAGCCATCTTCACGAACCAGTACATATTACGGCCAACTATTTGGCGGCTCGCGCAGAATCCGATTCGGCGTTCGACAAACGGTTGCAGGAGTGGCTGGCGTCCGAGATGCAGTGGACGTTCCGCCGCGGCGACCACGACGACTGGCGTGCGGTGCTGGATCGCGCGGCGCGGACGCTGGCCTATGTGTTCGCCAACCGCGCGATCTTTTTCGAGGCTATTCGAGCGAGATTTCCGGACGACTTGGATCCCCTGGTAGTCCCCAAACATCGTAAAGGGCCGGACGATCTTTACCGCCGTTTCCAGCAACGATTCCAGGAGGCCGTGGACGTTACTCACGACTACGAACCCATCTTCTATCCAACTGTCCAAGATTGGGCGGCACCGCACATCTTCGCCGGTCCTGGTGCGCCGGACGCCTGGGACAGCTTGCTGAAAAACATTCAGGAGTTCAATTTCCGCGCTGTCCCTTACGATGTCATCGGAAAGATCTTTCAGCGGCTCATCAGCCCCGAAGAGCGACACAAGTTTGGCCAGCACTACACGAGCGAAGACATCGTCGACGTTATCAACGCGTTTTGCATCCGCCGAGCGAATACAACTATCTTCGACCCCGCGTGCGGCAGCGGCAGCTTTCTGGTCCGCGCTTATCATCGCAAGGCATTTCTCGATCCGAGCAAATCACACCAGGAACTGTTGCGTGAGATCTACGGCTGTGACATCGCACTCTTTGCCGCACACTTGGCCACCTTGAATCTTGCCGCGCGTCATATCGAGGACGAGGAGAATTACCCGTACGTTTCTCGACGAAATTTTTTTGACGTTGAACCGAGATCGCCATTCTGCACCATTCCGACGGTTCGTGCTGACGAAAGCGAACCACGCGGCCAGCAGCCCATCAAACTACCGAGTGATCTTGGAGCCATCGTTGGGAATCCGCCATATGTCCGACAGGAACTGATCGTCAAAGATGCTGAATTAAAACGGATGCTCAAGAAGCGGGTGCTAAACAAATCGCAATACGGAACAAACTACAAGCAATCGAAAGAATGGCTTCAGTACCTGGTAACCGAGGCTTGGCCCAATCTCGTGCTGTCGAGAAGGGCTGACTTGCATTGTTACTTTTGGCCGGCGGCTTGCCGCTTTCTGCGCGACGGCGGCTACTTCGGTTTCCTCACTTCATCCAGTTTCCTCGATGTCGAATACGGCTTTGCCCTTCAGGGCTGGATCTTGGAGAACTTCAAGCTCGTTGCTGTTCTGGAAAGTCTCGACGAACCATGGTTTGAAGACGCACGCGTGAAAACGTGTGTCACGATCCTTCAGCGCTGTTCGAACGCGGACGAACGCGACGGCAATTTGGTCAAATTCGTTCGGTTTTTTCGACCTATCGCTGAGATTCTGGGCGAACGGCCAAATGGGGACGAAGGGGCTCGCCAAAAGGCCGCCGAGAAATTACAGCGACTCATTGTGCGACAAAAGACCGATTACCGCAGTGACGAGCTTCGGGTCATCGTCGTTCAGCAAAGTGAGCTATGGCGGCAAGGACTCGAAGTTGCCGATTTGCTCGCGCGGAAAAGGCCAAACCTTGCGCAGCCAGTGGATGAAGCTGACGAGGAAGAAGCCATAGAGCCTCAATCCGCAAACGCTGAAGAGCTGGAACCTGATTCGCCGGGTGAGGCATTCGCGATCGACCCCAACGGCTACGGCGGTGGCAAGTGGGGCCGTTACCTGCGGGCACCAGATTTGTACTTCGACATCATGCGCCGGTTCGGTGAGCGCTTTGTACGTCTCGGCGAAATCGCTGACATTCGGTTCGGCGTCAAGAGCGGCTGCGATGCGTTCTTCATGCCGCATGACGTGTCGGCGAAGATCCTCGAAGATTATCCGGACGCAAAGAGTTGGAAGCGTGCCCCGCTCGTGTACGGCTGCGATCGATCGGCAGTGGCCCGAGGGCGAATCAAGGTCGTTCAGGCCGGCGATGGCAGCCTACATCCGATCGAATCAAAATACCTGCGACCCGAAGTCCACAGCCTGATGCAAGTGGATCGGCCGATCATGCGCGGGGCAGAGTTGACTCGCCTCGTTCTAATGATCAGCAAACCGATTGAGAAAATTGCCGACAAATTCGTCAAGCATTATTTGCGCTATGGCGAGACTCAAACGTTCGCCTCAACGAAATCGAGAGCCGTTCCCGTGCCACAGCGGACGACATGCGCCGCGCGTCCACGGTGGTACGATTTGACTGGAACGACACCCGGCGTCGCTTTCTGGCCGAAGTCTCAGCAGTATCGACACATCATTCCTGCAAATCCTGAGCGGCTTGTATGCAATTGCAATCTGTACGATGTAACACCGCAAGGGTTAACACGAGACGAAACGGCGGCGCTCGTAGCCATTCTGAATTGCACTCTCGTCGGTTTGTTCAAGAGTTTTTACGGCCGCTATGCAGGCACTGAGGGCAACCTGAAAACGGAAGTTGTGGACGTGAATCTCCTGGAGATTCCCGATCCACGAAGCGTGGTGCCATCTGTGGTCGCGAAGCTGAACGAGGCACTCGCAGGCCTGCAGAGCCGCACGGTGGGCCGCATGGTAGAAGAGATTTTCATGGATTGCCACACGGCGGAACGAGTGCGGCGGCTTGCGCTGACGCCGATCGGTTTGCCTGTCGAACTACAACAAGCGGACCGTCGCATCCTGGACGATGCGGTTTTTGAACTGCTCGGAGTGCAGGACTCATTCGAGCGATCCGCGCTAATCGATCAGCTTTATTTGGAAACAGCTCGTCATTACCGCCAGATTCGCATCGTCGAAGTACAGAAAATGGAGCAGCGTTCTAGGTCCAGAGCCACGCGCTATACGGCCCACGACTTGGCGGAAGATATTTGGGACACGTGCGGTATGGACCTAAAGCAGTCACTCATCGAGTGGCTCGGCACGCTCGATGGCCCGACAATGGAAGTGACAATACCGGTTGAGGGCAAGCCACGTTACCGCGGCGCCAAGGACTTGTTCGATGCGACGCACGTGTATTTCGGCAAAGACAATGAGCAAATGATGCTGGAATGTACTCTTCCTGAACAAGCCGCGCTTCTATTCGAACTGGCGAGTTGTGGTCTGCGCGGACCCGCGCCACTTCCCATCGACCCGGACATTTGCAGGACGTGGCTACATTCGCTCGTGCACCGCATCGCCATGATCAAAGAAAAAGTGAAAGAATTGGTAGAATCGCGCACCAGCATGGACAGGCTGCGAGACCAAACGGCGGAACTGCTTTTGGACTGGATTATTCAAGGAAAGGAAAGGTAGTGTGCGCCGATCATTTGTGCGGATCAACGCATCGCCGCTTTGCTCTTTCGCGGTGTCCGCTTGTTGTACAGCGCAGCGACTGTGGCTATCCTAGATTGCCGAAAGGCCAACTATTCGTGCAGATTTCCCGCCAGAGAATGGCCTGCCTCCTATTTCACAAGCCTTGACCCCTACCGGAGTTTTAAAAAGTTACAATGCAATTCAATCGACGTGAATTCCTTCAACGTAGTGCCGTGGCCGGTGCGGTGGCTGGCGGTTTCTTTGCTAATCCAGCGACGGCAGCGGAATCGAAGTCGCCCAATGAGCGGCTGAACATTGCGGCGGTCGGCGCGACGGGGCGGGCGGGGGCGGATATCTCCGGGGTGGCCAGCCAGAACATTATTGCCATCGCCGACGTGGATCAGGAGTTGTTGGACAAAGGGTCGGTCAAGTATCCGGCGGCGCGGAAGTATCGGGACTTTCGCGTGATGCTGGAGAAAGAGGCCGACAAGCTCGACGCAGTGGTCGTCGGAACGCCGGATCACACGCACGCGCCGGCGGCGGCAATGGCGCTGCGGTTGGGCAAGCACGTGTACTGCGAGAAACCGCTGACTCACACCGTGTACGAAGCCCGGCGGCTCGCGGAGTTAGCCCGCGAGAACAAGCTGGTCACGCAGATGGGCAATCAGATTCACGCGGGCGAAAACTATCGCCGTGTGGTCGAGTTGGTGCAAACCGGCGCGATCGGCAAGGTCGAAGAGGCGCACGTGTGGGTGAACATTAATTATTCCGGCGCGAAGTTCACAACCGGCACGCCGGCACCGGCGCACGTGGACTGGGACTTGTGGCTCGGCCCGGCCACCGAGCGGCCGTACACCGAAGGCGCGCACCCGTTCCACTGGCGGCGGTTCTGGGACTACGGCACCGGCGGACTCGGTGACTTCGGTTGTCATTACATGGATCTGGTCCACTGGGCCTTGGACCTGCGAGCACCGCTGACTGTGTCGGCCGAAGGTCCGCCGGTCGATCCTGTGAGCACGCCGCCGTGGGTGATCGCCACGTTTGAATATCCCGCGCGACGCCATCAGCCGCCGGTGAAACTGACTTGGTACGACGGCGGCAAGCGGCCCGCAATGCTCGGCACGCTGAAAGACAAGAACGGCAAGACGCTCGATTGGGCCAGCGGCCAACTGTTCGTCGGCGAGAGCGGCATGATCCTGTCGAATTATGGCCAGCATTTGTTGCTGCGCGACAACACGGCCGTCGATTTCACTCCGCCCGAACCGTTCATTCCGCGTTCGATCGGCCATCACGACGAATGGCTGCAAGCGATCAAGACCGGCGGACCAACGACGTGCAACTTCGATTACTCCGGCGCGCTGACCGAGGCCGTGCTGCTGGGCGTAGTGGCCTATCGCAGCGGTCAGAAGTTAGAGTGGGACGCAGGAGAATTGAAAGTGACGAACTCGCCGGACGCTCAGCAGTTCATTCACAAGGAATATCGAAAGGGCTGGATGCTGTAATTTGGAGTGCGGCGACTCGTCGCCGCGTGTGGAATTTGGTGTGCGGCGGCGCGTCGCCGCTTTTGGAATTTGAGACACTATCGTCGCGGCTCGCTCGCATCGCGTGAGGATGATAGAGTGCCGCCGTGTTTGACTACGACGCTCAAGAATAGTCCAAAACTCCCAAAGCGGTGACGAGTCACCGCACTCCAAAGGTTTGGTCGAGCGGCGACTGAAATGTGCGCAATTGGCCGCTGAGTACGTCGGCCACTTCGATGGGATGGCCGGCGTGGCTGGATTCTAAGACGGCGAAGGCGGCGGCCAGATCGCGCAAGCCCTCTTCGCCGTTTGTTTCGGGCTGACGATGCTCGCGAATCGCGGCCAGCCAGTCGTATTGATTGAGCGCGAATGCATCATCGAGCCCCAATGGAAAATGCGCGGCTCTTAGCGCGGGGTCGCAACCTTGCTGGTAGAGCAGCGGCAGTTGCTGAGTTGCGCCGCTATCGAGTGCGACATCCGTTCCGGCCACGCGGCCTTTTGTGCCGTAATAGACGATGCCGCGGCCGGGCGCGGCGGTCGTGCCGGCGCCGTGGCCGGCCCAACTGGCGCAGAGATTCCCGATCACGCCTTGCTCGGTCTCGAACTGAGCGATCATCGTGTCGTCGGCGTCACAGTCGATGCGCTGCGTCACTTGGCCTGCTGAATTGCGCGTGACACGGACGGGTTCAAGCACCGCCGTGTGGGCCGACACGGTTTTGATCTCGCCGGCCGCGTAACGAATGTGATGGAACAGATGCACGCCGATGTCCAACGAGATGCCGCCCCCTTCGTCCAGCCGATGCCGCCACGGGGTCTCGGCCACGATCCGGTCGGGTGCCCACCAATTGCCGACGTTCGTCATCAACAGCATTTGCAGCCGCCCGCAGAGTCCCGAATCGAACAGCCAACGAAGCTGCCGCGTATCGGGCCGGTTGCGAGCGTTCTCGAACACGCCCAACACCAGGTCTCGTTGCTCTGCCTCGCGGCACATCCGCCGCGCCGCCGCGACCGTGATCGCCAGCGGCTTTTGTGTGAGCAGATGTTTTTCATAGGCGAATGCGGCTTCGGCTACTTGGTGATGCAGAGCGTGCGTGGTGAAATCGTTCACCGCGTCGATCGGCGCGTCGGCGATCATTTGGCGATAGTCGGTATAGACCTGCACGTCTACGTCGTCTTGGAAGTCGGACAAGTACACGTCGCCGACTGCCAACGGATCGCCGGGGCTGCTGCTGACCGGCGGCCGCTGCGGCGGACCGGCACCGCGGCGCACGTACATCCACGCATCGTCCGCCCGCCGAGCGCACAGGGCCGTGATGCGAAAATCATCCACGCCCGCCTCGCGCAGCCGCTGATACCCGCGCAAATGCGCCGCCAAAATCCGCCCACAACCGACGATACCGATACGAATCATGAGTTTGACTTTTCTTTCCAAGACGGCTAAACAAGTCTTCGTGATGCAGGGAGGGCGAGGGAACCGCCGCG
>JBGTKH010000218.1:0-11602 GCA_041744735.1 Pirellulaceae bacterium
GAGCGAGTGTAACACCCAGCGGAACTCGCCAAACTGAAAACGACTCCCGACCCCATTTCGTACTTGATGCTTCGGCTTGACGTTTTGTGGTCAACTTCCGATACTCTGTAATCAATCGAGGCGGCAAATCTCACTTTCGCGGAGCAACTGGATATGTCAACGGGAGCAACGGGGCGCGGAAAGAGTAAGGTGGTGGCGGGCGTTCTGGGGATTTTGCTGGGTGGGCTGGGCGCTCATCATTTTTATCTCGGCTCGACCGGCGCCGCGATCATTTGCCTCTTGCTTTGCTGTGTCGGCGTCGGCGAAATACTGGGGCTGGTCGAGGGCATTTTACTGCTGGTGATGAAGGACGAGGAATTCGACGCCAAGTACAACCACCGCACGCCCGAGTCGATGGAGTTTGTCTTTACCAAGAAGTGACCCGCGCGCCGCTGACACACGACGCGATCTTACCGGGAGCGGGCTATGACATTGATCGTCTTCGAAGACGAGGCGGTAGAGCAGCTTTACCCAATCACGATCGGCCGTGCGGCGTACGCCGTCACGTGCGGCAGTTATCGGCTCATTGATTGGCTCAAGCGACTCGATCAGCCGTTGCGATCGGTTGTGCGACCGCACTTGGCCGAGATTCAAAAGCTGGACTTTCCCGAGTTTCACCCGGCCGCCACTGCGGACAAGCCGGTGCTGTTGGTCAACGCGCGAGTTGTACCGTCCGCTTCGGCGTTTCAGACGCTGAGAAGGATGCTTGACGACGGCGTTGCGGGCGTGATTCGTTGCGACGAAACAATCGCCGCGGCGATGCTGCCATCCGGTGCGCCGACACCAACGTCGAACCTGACCGTCGAGCAACTGCCGGACTATTTTAACTATGCGGGGATTCCGAGCCTGCCGCCGCTGGATGCGCGGCTGCCGTTGCTGGAGTTTCCGCACGACGTGGTCCGCCACAACCTGAAGATCTTGGCCGAGAACCTCGAACATCGCTTGGCTGTGGGCACCTTTCGCGAGATCGCCGACGGTGTGTTTGCGGCGGACGGCGCGACGTTGGGCCAGCACGTGGTCAGTGAGACGCGTAAAGGGCCGATTGTGCTCGATCAGAATGCTTCGATCGGGCCCTATTGTTATCTCAGCGGTCCGGCTTATATCGGGCCTTCCGCGCGGATCATCGAGCACTCGGCGATCAAGGATGCTGTGTCGCTGGGCCACACGACGAAGATCGGCGGCGAAGTTGAAGCCTCCGTCGTCGAACCGTACACGAATAAACAGCATCACGGTTTTCTCGGCCACAGCTATCTGGGCAGTTGGATCAACCTGGGCGCCGGCACGTGTAACAGCGATCTGAAGAACACGTACGGCGAAGTCAAGATGGATTATCACGGCGAACGAGTTTCGTCCGGCATGCAGTTTCTGGGCTGCATCATGGGGGACTACGCCAAGTCGGCGATCAACACGGGGATCTTCACCGGCAAGACGATCGGCACGTGCAGCATGGTGTACGGGTTCGTGACGACGAACGTACCCAGCTTCGTGAATTACGCCCGCCTGTTCGGACAGGTGACCGAGTTGCCGCCGGAAGTGATGATCGCCACGCAACAGCGGATGTTCGTGCGCCGCAACGTCACACAGCGCCCCTGCGACGCCCAGTTGATCCACGACATGTACGAACTGACCCGCGACGAACGACAATTGGCCGGCGAGCCGCTGTCGCTGTAGTCATTGGGGATTGGGAATTTGGGATTTGGGATTTATGATTTGAATCCTATGATCCGTCCCATGTACGCAGACGCGATGGGCTTGCTCCGTCTTCAAAATCCAAAATCCAAAATCCCAAATCCAAAATGACGCTCTCTCAGGTCTACGCTCCCGGCAAATTCGGCCTGTCGTTCGAGCTGTTTCCTCCTAAGACATCGGCGGGCGACGAGGCGTTGTTCCGTCACGTCGGACAACTGATGGAGTTTCAGCCGAGCTTCATTACCTGCACCTACGGCGCTGGCGGTTCGACTCGAAACAAGACGCTGGAGATCGTGGAGCAGGTGAAGCAGCGGTTCAATGTGCCGGTGGCCTCGCATTTGACCTGTGTTGGCTCGACGGTCGATCAACTGCGCGATTATCTGCGCGAGGCCCATCAGCGCGGCATTGACTATGTCGTTGCTCTGCGCGGCGACCCGCCGCGCGGCGAAACACAGTTCGTGCCGGTCGACGGCGGACTGCACTATGCCAACGAACTCGTCACGTTAGTCCGCCGCGAGTTTGCGGGATTCGGCATCGCGGTGGCCGGGTATCCTGAAAAGCATCAAGAGGCGTTGAGCCCGGAGGTCGACCTCGAAAACTTGAAACGCAAGGTTGACGCCGGAGCCAGCGTCGTCATCACGCAACTGTTTTATAACAACGACGACTTCTTTCGCTTTCGCGAGCGCTACGACCGCCTGGGTATCCGCGTGCCCTTGGTGCCGGGCATTTTGCCCGTCACCAACCTGGCCCAAATCCAACGCATCACGTCTCTGTGCGGGGCCAAGCTGCCCGCCAACTTGATTTCCGAGTTGGGCAAGCGAGACGATGAAGATTGGCAATTCCAAGCCGGCGTCGACTTCGCCGCGCTTCAGGTCCAAGGACTGATCGACAGCGGCGTGCCCGGCATTCACTTCTATGTACTGAACAAGTCGCAAGCCACATCCGCCGTGCTGCGCGCCGCCCGCCCGCGCTCCCCAGTGGGTCGCGGTTAAACGCGGTTAAACGACCGATTCCTTCGTCAGCGGTATTCGCGGATCGACGAACAGCCAGCAGAGCAAGGTGACAGCAAAGCTGCCGCACGAGATGACGAAGACGCTGGTCCAGTTGTCTTGTTCCGCCAGATAGCCGATCACGCCCGCGAAGATGGCGGCTCCCAAGTTCCCGCACATGTTGGCAAAGCCGAGCACCGTCGCCACGTGCCGGCCGCCGATGTCTTGATAGGTAGACCAGATCGAGCCCAGACCGAGATCGATCAGGAAATACGCGCCGGCAAAGATCACCACCAAGGCGTATACATTGTCGATTCCTAAGCACGCCGCATAGAGCAAGCCCGCGCCACTGCTGGCGATGATCCCGGGCAGCCGGCGTCCCCACACCAAACCATAACGCCGCACCAAAGCGTCCGTGGCCAGCCCGCCGCTCACACTGCCCGCCATGCCCGCAAGTCCGGTGACGGCCGTCATCGCACCGGCCAGCCACAGTTCCACCGAATGTACTTCCTTCAAATAGGTTGGCATCCAGGTGGCTAGAAAAATCCAGCCGATGTTCACAGTGAAGTTAATCAGGCTGAGCAGCCATAAGTTGCCGCTGGTGAGCATTTCGAACCATGGTACAGCGGCCAGTTGTTCGTCCCCTTTCGCCGCTGTTGGTGGCCGGCCGTGTTCGATCAGCGTTCGTTCCGCATCATTGCACGAAGCGTGTTCGTCCGGCGTGTTGCGGAACCAACGCCAGAAGAAGACGGCCCACACCAACCCCAGCACTCCGTAGAACACAAACACGACCCGCCAACGTCCTGTCGAGAAGCCGGTAATCGCGCCGACCAGCAACATCAACAACGGCGTAATCGCCATTGTCAAAAGTCCGCCGCTGCGTCCGCCCATGGATACGGCGCTGTTGGCAAATCCGCGGCGGCTGAGCGGAAACCAATTCTTTAAGAAGCCCGCCGTCGTCGGATACGCGCCCGCTTGGCTGATGCCTAGCAGCAAACGAAACGCGATGAGTCCCCACAACCCCTGAGCAAACCCCAAACCACCCATCGTGATCGACCAGGCAACAACGTAAGTGGTCAACATCACGCGGCCGCCCCAACGGTCGGCCAGCCAGCCGGAAGGCACTTGCGTCAGCGCGTACGCCCAAAAAAAAGCGCTCATCGCCCAACCCATTTGCACCTTGTCGATCCGCATTTCCTCCAGAATCGCCGGCGTAGCGACCGAAATCGCAAAACGGTCCAAATACAATAACACAGCCATGACGACAGAAAATGCCAATACGCCGTAGCGTGTCACCGTCGGCCGCGTAACGAAATTTGCGTCGCCGACCAACGGTTGCGAATCGAGTGGCGGTGCATAGGGGTTCTTGTTCATGCGGCCTCAATTTCAAATGGTTTGTCCGGCAATCTGCTTCAGTCGCCGGAGAAGGACAGATTGTAACCTAGTATTTGCGATTTACAGCAGCAAACAGTCTGCAATGTGGTCCCTCTCCCAACTTGACACTTCTCCTAATGACCGGTATCCTAACCGGATTCCACTGGGCACTAAGTTGTGTCATTGGAAGGATTTTCGAGCGTTTAGTCCGTCGCGGGCCTGGCTCGAGGAGGAGACGGTTCGCGTTTTGTTCGCGCCGAGGTAAACATCAGGACATGGCGAGCGTCGGTCTCGAAGGCGTGTCCAAAGTTTTCCGCGGCGGAGTGCGAGCGGTCCAGCGTCTCGACCTTGAGGTGCGCGAGCGGGAGTTTGTGGTGCTGGTCGGTCCCAGCGGTTGCGGCAAGAGCACAACGCTGCGGATGATCGCCGGTTTGGAAGATGTCTCCAGCGGCACAATTCGCATCGGCCCGCGAATCGTGAACGACGTGGCCCCCAAGGACCGGAACATCGCCATGGTGTTCCAGAATTACGCGTTGTACCCGCACATGTCGGTGTACAAGAACATGGCGTTCGGTTTGGAATTGAGATACGGATCGGGATGGCTGGCGCGAATTTGGAATCGGTTGACGCGGCCGGCTCAGGCGGCTGAGTTGGCGGCCAAGCGAAAGGGAATCAAAGAACAGGTTGAGCAAGCCGCGAAGACTTTGGGAATCGAGCACCTGCTGAATCGCATGCCGCGAGAACTGTCCGGTGGCGAGCGGCAACGCGTGGCGGTGGGCCGAGCAATCGTGCGGCAGCCCGCCGCATTTTTGTTCGACGAACCGTTGTCGAACCTCGATGCCCAATTGCGAGTGGAGATGCGACGCGAATTGAAACGGCTGCATCGCCAATTGCAAGCGACGATGATTTATGTCACTCACGATCAAGTCGAGGCCCTGACGTTGGGCGAGCGCATCGTGGTGATGAATCGAGGAGAGATACAACAGGTCGGCACGCCGATGGAAGTTTACGACCGGCCGCGAAACCGCTTCGTGGCCGGGTTCATCGGCGCACCGGCAATGAATTTTGTTGAGGGAAAGTTGGAGCTGCGAGACGGCGGATTGTGGTTCGTTGCTTCGGGCTTGACGGCGGTGTTGCAGCGGACGTGGTTCGCGGGTGAGGTTGGCCAGAGGGTGCAATCGTTCGTGAATCGAATCGTCGTTTTCGGGATTCGTCCGGAAGACGTGCGAGTAAGTCTCGATGCGGCGATGACCGACGAGCGTGCGGCAAGCCGCCGCCGAGTGTCCGCGGTTGAATTGTTCGGTGACGCGGCAGTGTTGTACCTGGAACTTGCCGACGCGCCGGCCGAGGGAAAGAGAATTGAAGACACGTTAGTTTGCAAGACGGAAGCCCGGACAAAGGTTCGAGCAGGAGATACGGTTCACGTGTTGTTGGATGTCCAGCGAGCACATCTATTCGACGCGCAAACCGGTGAAAACCTGACTATATCGAAGGTGAGTTGAGCATGAACCCTAACGAGTTGTTGCGAATCGTCGATTCGCTCCATCGCGAAAAGAATATTGACCCGGAGATCGTCTTCCAGGCGATCGAAGCGGCACTCGTGTCGGCCGCCAAAAGGCAGTACGGCGAAGAGGCCGAGATCTCGTTCCACATCGATCGCGAAAGCGGGGGCATCAGCGGCATGCTGAGCGGCCAGCCACTGGACTTCGAGGAAACGGAAAAGATCGGCCGCATCGGTGCACAGACGGCCAAGCAAGTCATCATCCAGAAAGTCCGCGAAGCCGAACGTGATTCGCTGATCGAAGAATACGAAGAGCAAATCGGCACTATGGTCAGCGGCGTGGTGCAGCGCAACGAAGGCCCGACCACAACGGTCTCGATCGGCTCGATCGAAGCGATCCTGCCGCGCAGCGAACAGATCCCCGGCGAGTCGCATCACGCCAACGAGCGCGTGCGGGCGATCATCTTCGAGGTCAAACCACAGGGCAGTCGCGTAAAAGTCGTGCTCAGCCGCACGCGGCCACAGCTTGTGCAACGGCTGTTCGAGCAAGAGATTCCCGAAATCGCCGACGGCGTGATCAAAGTGAACGCCATGGCTCGCGAGCCGGGATATCGCACGAAGGTGGCGGTCAGCAGCACTGACCAGCGCGTCGATTGCGTGGGGGCCTGCGTTGGCGTGCGCGGCAACCGCATTAAGAACATCGTCGATGAGCTGTCCGGCGAACGCATTGACATCGTCCGCTGGAATGACGACCCGCAGACGCTGATTCCCAACGCCTTGCAACCCGCCGAAGTCGACGAGGTGATCCTCTGCCAAATGATGGGCCGGGCGATCGTGCTGGTGCGCGAGGATCAATTGTCGCTGGCCATCGGCCGCCGCGGCCAAAACGTGCGTTTGGCCAGCAAATTGTGCGGCTGGGACATCGAAATCATGACCCAGGAGGAGTTAGAGGAGCAGATCGACCGGGCGATTCGTGGCTTCAGTGCCCTCGAAGGGGTCGATGAAGATTTGGCGAACCGCCTAGTAGGCGAGGGTTTTCTGTCTTACGATGATCTATCGGTGATCGAGCCGGATGCGCTGATGGAGATGGGCAGCTTGACGGCGGAGCAGGTCGATCGCATCGTCGAGCAGGCCGAGGAGAGGGCGCTGGAAGCGGAAGAAGCTGCGGCCGCCGAACGC
Organism: Pirellulaceae bacterium; assembly: GCA_041744735.1. Classification (GTDB taxonomy): domain Bacteria; phylum Planctomycetota; class Planctomycetia; order Pirellulales; family Pirellulaceae; genus JBGTKH01. The sequence goes on from JBGTKH010000218.1 coordinate 6,772, forward strand.
CGCCGACAGAAGGAAGAGGAACGTATCCAGCGGGCGGAGACGGAAGACGTCACTGCGGCCGCTGACGCACCGGCCGCCGGCCAAGAGCAACCCAAGGCGACTCCGGCAGCCGAAACGCCGCAAGATGAAAGTCAGCCGGCACCTGCCGACGAGCTGGTCGCCTCGGAAGGATCTTCGGCCGAAGGAAACGGCTCGGAGGCTCAAATGAATCAGAAATTAGGGACAGAGTAAAGATGTGGAGGGTTCAACTTGCCAATTCGGATTTACTCGCTCGCCAAAGAGCTGAACATCGAGAACAAGGAGTTGGTGGATATCTGCACCAAAGCCGGTATCACGGGCAAGGGGTCTGCGCTGGCCAGCCTCACGGATGAGGAAACGGTGCGCGTCAAATCGTTTCTCGGTGTGGGCGCCGCAAAAGAGAAGGGCGGCGCGAGATCCGGCACGGCGTTGAAGACGGCCACGATGTCGCGAACGGCCACTGAACCGGCCGCTTTCACGCGCGACGATTACATTGCTCGGGTGGCCAAGGGCAAGATTAAAGTCCTCGACACGCGCGCGAAAAAGCCAGTGGTCGAAACAAAGAAAAAGGAAGCCGAAGACGACGCCGGCAAGACGCCCGCAAAAAAAGAGCCGGTCGTCATGCTGGCCAAGCTGCCCGAAATCAAACAGCCCCAGCCCACTCCCAAGTCGGACGAACCCAAACCGCAAAAGCCCGAAATCCGGCTTCCCAAGGATGCCATTCGCGGTGCTAAGGCCGGCACACGCGCGCCGCTGGAACACTTAACCAAGACCGATAAGAAGGCCAAGTCCGGCGATCGCAAGAAGACGGCAGCCGTTGGCGAAGCAGCGGCTGAAACGCCGTTGGGCAAGGTGGCGCCTCGCGATCGCCGCAAGACCAAGGAAGCCGCTGAGGCGGAAAGCGTCGACTCCCGCATGGGCAACACGCGCGCCCTGCGTGCCAAAGAGCGCAAGGCCCGCCAGCGTGCCCGCAACCTGCAAGACGAAGACACTACCACGCCCCGCCGTGGACGCCGCCGGCTGACGCGCACGGGAACGTCCAGCACAGCCGCGCCGCGCAAGGGAAAGATTGCCGTCGCGCTTCCCTGCACCGTGCGCAGCTTCTCTGAAGCCACCGGCGTACCCACCGGCCGGATCATCATGACGCTGATGAATCTGGGTCAGCGGCTCACGATCAATCAGCAGATCGACTCGGAGTACGTCGACCTGTTGGCCGCGGAACTGGGCCTCGAATTGGAATTTAAGCAACACGCGTCCCTTGAAGAATCGTTGCTCAAGCGGATGCTCGAGGAAGAAGACGACCCGGAATCGCTCGAGATGCGGCCGCCGATTGTCACGTTCCTGGGGCATGTGGACCATGGCAAGACGTCGCTGCTGGACCGGATCATTGGCATCAACGTCGTGTCGGGCGAAGCGGGCGGCATCACGCAGCACATTCGCGCTTACGCGATCGACAAAGACGGCCGCAAGATCGGCTTCGTTGATACGCCGGGCCATGAAGCGTTTACCGAAATGCGAGCCCGCGGGGCTAACGTCACCGACATCGCGGTGTTGGTCGTGGCCGCCGACGACGGCGTCATGCCGCAGACCGAAGAGGCCATCAGTCACGCGAAAGCGGCTGGTGTCCCGATCGTCGTAGCGCTAAACAAAATGGATTTGCCCGGCGCCGATGCGAACCGGGCGATGCAGCAACTGGCCGCTCACGAATTACTGCCCAGCGAATGGGGCGGCGAAACGGAAGTCGTGCGGACCAGCGCCATCAAGGGCGAAGGCATCGATGAGCTGTTGGAGACGCTGCTACTGACGGCCGACATCCACGACTACAAAGCGAATCCCCGCCGCGCCGCCGTCGGCACTTGCTTGGAAGCCGAACAAGAGGCGGGCCGCGGTGTGATCGCCAAACTGATGGTTCAGAAGGGCACGCTCAATGTGGGCGATATCATCGTCTGCGGCGCGGCGCATGGCCGTGTGAAAGCGATGTACGACACGCTGCGGCGCAACGTGCGCCTGAAGAAGGCCGGACCGTCGATCCCGGCGAATGTCACAGGCTTGGACGTCGCCCCGCAAGCCGGCGACAAATTTCAGGTGCTCAAAGACATCGCCCAAGCACGCGAGATCGCCGAACAGCGGGCGCTGCGCAGCCGCGAACAATCGCTGGCCGGCGTCACCACGAAAGTGTCGTTCGAGAAATTCCAGCAGCTTTTGGAAGAGGGACGGCTGGGCGAGTCGGTGGAGGTGGCCACGCTGAACCTGATCATCCGCGCCGACGTCCGCGGGTCGATCGAAGCGATTCTGAAAGAGCTGGCCAAGTTCGATCATCCCGAGGTGCAAATTAAGATCTTGCAAGCTTCCGTGGGCGCGATCACCGTGGGCGACGTCACGCTGGCTCATGCCTCGCAGGCCGTGATCATCGGCTTCACTGTGATTCCCGATGACGCGGCGCGGGCGCTGGCCGAAGTTCGTCAAGTCGAAATCCGCCGCTACGACGTGATCTACAAAGTCGCCGACGACATCAAGGCCCTATTGGAAGGCAAGCTCAAGCCCGAGGAACGCGTCGTCGAACTGGGACATGCGTTGGTCAAGCAAATCTTCCCGATCAGCCGCGTCGGCGTGATTGCCGGTTGTTATGTGGCGCAGGGGTCGCTTGAACGCAACTGCCGGATTCGCGTCAACCGCGACGGCCGCACCATCGGCGATTACGCGATGGAATCCCTGAAGCGCGAAAAGGACGACACGCGCGAAGTCAACCGCGGCCTGGAATGCGGCATCAAGCTGGCCGGTTTTAACGACATCAAGGTCGGCGACATCCTCGAAGCGTACAAGATAGAGGAGGTGGCGCGCACGTTGTAACGCCGCAACGTTGCCCCAGGTTTCGCCATGAGCGCCCGACGATTATTGAAAGCCGCCGAAGCCATCCGGCAAGTGGTCAGCATGTGCATCCTCACCGAACTGAAGGACCCGCGCATTCAGGACGTGACGGTCACGTACGTCGAAGTTTCGCCCGACATGCGCTTGGCCAAAGTGCACGTCTCGGTAATGGGTGACATGACCAAACAGCAGCTTAGCCTGCGGGGTCTGCAAAACGCCAGCGGCTTCTTGCAGCAGAAGGTTGGCAAACGGATCGATACGCGCTACACTCCCAGGCTTCAATTTGTACTCGATCAAGGCGTCAAGCACTCGCTGGAAGTTGCCCGCATTCTGGACGAACTGCTGCCCGACGAAGCTGACGATGAAACACAAGGCGATGAGCCGGTGGAGGCGGAACGTGATGACTAGAGGGCATTGCAAAACCGTAGCGGAAGTCACAAGACTTCAGAATTCGGCTGAATTCTTGCGAATCCAGCTACGGGCTGCCGGTCGTCGCACTTAGGCCTTCGTCATTCTTTCGTCATTTGGTATTCCGTCTTTCGTCATTCCTACCGCACGCCCCCTTCACTCTTGAGATTCGCATGGCCATTCCCAATCGTGCCGCTAAGCTCACCAAGGCCCACAAGGTTCTTAAGAAGCACTATCAGCCCGCCTCGCCACCCGCTGATCGATCGCTGTTCGAGCACTTGTTGTACGCCACGTGTTTAGAAAACGCTCCGTACGAGAAGGCGGACGAAGCCTTCGCCCGCTTGCAGCAACTGTATTTCGATTGGAATGAAGTCCGCGTAACCACGATCGTGGAATTGTCGGAAGTCATGGCGGGGCTGCCCAACCCGCAGTCGGCCGCCACACGGCTGAAGCGGACGCTGCAATCGGTGTTCGAGGCTCAGTATTCCTTTGATTTGGAGCCGCTGAAAAAGCAGAACATCGGTAAATCGGTCAAGCAGCTTGAGGATTATCAGGGCGTCGCGCCGTTCGCGGTGGCTTACGTCACACAGCATGCTTTGGGCGGCCACGCCGTTCCAGTCGATGAGGGTGCGCTCAAAACGCTGCTCGTGCTGGGCGTGATCGACGATGCGGAAGCCGAAAAACGCACCGTGCCCGGCATGGAACGCGCCATTCCCAAAAACAAGGGCATCGAGTTCGGATCGCTGCTGCACCAGTTGGGCGCCGACTTCCACGCCTCGCCGCATTCTCCCAAAGTCCGGGCGGTTCTACTCGAGATTGATCCCGAGGCCAAAGATCGCCTGCCCAAGCGCGGCAAGAAAGCCGATCAACCCGCGACCGCGCCCGTTTCTCCCTCAGCCTCCGAATCCAAAAAGAAGGCCGCCGCCAAAGCCGAGGCACCGTCCACTGACGGTGGCAAGAAGAAATCCTCGTCCAAACGCCTCGCCCGCAAGAAGCCGCGTTAGCTACTCGTTTAAACGCGACCCAACCTTGGGTCGCGTTTAAACGATAGCCGTGGAACTCACGCTCAGCGGGTCCAAATCCTTCTTAGTAACCGCGAAAAAATAACTTGATGAATTGGAAAAGTAGCGGCAGGGCGCAAGCCCTCCGGTTTGCGGCACCGGAGGGCTTGCGCCGTTCCCCTAATTCGACAAGTTATTTTTTCGCGGATCCTTAGTCCCGCCTGACCGTCGTCCCTCACTCACACGGTATTGGAAAGGGTGACGTTTTTCAAGGCTGACGTCACTTGCCAACCAATTCCAACGTGCCCCACAGGCTTGGGTCTTCTTGGAAGGGGAATTCGAGGCCGACGCTGAAGGTTTGCCAGCCGAGTTCGCGGTCGATCACGGCGTAGCTGAAACCGAGCCGCGGGTGTTCGGCGGCGCTGAAGCCGGTGAGCGCACTCGCTGGGATATGGCATTCGAGCAGATAGCCGTCGATGCGCTTCTCGCTGCGCACTTGCAGCGAACCTGGCGGCGGCGGTTTGGGGTTCTCGCGG
>JBGTKH010000219.1:0-7103 GCA_041744735.1 Pirellulaceae bacterium
GTCGGGCGACTTCGGCTACCTTATCACTTGCGGCTGACAGAGCACTAGCAAGTCAGTTCGACGATCATCGCCACGGCGTTGCCGCCCCCCAGACACAGCGACGCCAGCCCGCGTTTCAGCCCGCGATCGGCCAGCGCGTAAAGCAGCGTGACCAGCACTCGTGCGCCACTCGCGCCGATCGGATGGCCGAGTGCAATCGCGCCGCCGTGAACATTCACTTTGTCAGGATGAAGGTCTAACGGCCGCATGCAGGCCAGCGATTGAGCGGCGAAGGCTTCGTTCAACTCAAACAGATCGATGTCGGCGACGGTCATTTTCGCTCTTTCGAGCACTCGTTCAATCGCGCTCACAGGTGCGATGAATAGATCTCTGGGCGCGACTCCGCTGGTGGTGGATGCGACGATGCGAGCTTTGATCGGACTGCGGATCTCACGAGCGACTGCTTCGCTGGTCACGATTACTGCGGCGGCGCCGTCACTAATCTGCGACGCATTGCCAGCGGTCACGCAGCCGTCTTTCGCAAAGGCGGGCGGCAGTCGAGACAGCGACTCGGCGGTTGTGTCCGGCCGCGGGCCTTCGTCACGATCGACCACGACGTCAACTTTGCGGCCTGGCACGCGAACAGGAACGACCTCCTTTGCGAATTTTCCATCTTCGATGGCAGCGGCGGCCCTTCGATGGCTTTCCGCGGCAAAGGCGTCTTGATCGACCCGCGTGACGTTGTGCTTCGCGGCGATGTAATCCGCAAGGCAACCCATGCCGACGTCTTCGGTCGAGCACCACAGGCCGTCGAGCTGCATCGAATCGAGAACCTGCTGGTGGCCAAACTTCCAACCGGAGCGAGCGTTCATTACCAAATGCGGAGCCCGGCTCATGCTCTCCATACCTCCGGCCACAATCACCTCCGCGTCACCGGCGCGAATCGCTTGATCGGCCAGCATCACCGCTTTCAGGCCTGAACCACAGACTTTGTTGATCGTCACCGCGGCCACCGTCGGCGGGCAACCGGCCAACAGCGCGGCCTGTCGCGCCGGCGCTTGCCCCACGCCTGCTGAAAGCACGTTGCCCATGATTACTTCATCTACGCGGCCACTGTCGACTTGGCCGCGCGCAAGCGCTTCGCGAATCGCCGCGGCAGCCAATTGCGGCGCGGGGACCGATGAAAGTCCGCCCAGCAGTTTTCCTATCGGTGTTCGACAGGCAGCGACAATGTACGACGAACTCATGAGATGGTACCTCCTGAAATCGATTAGTCATTCAAATTCTATCCGATGGCGAGTCACCGGGGACACGGATCTCGCTTTCGTCGAACTGCAGCGTGCGGGTTGTGCTGCCGAGGAAATCCGTTCAAAATGCCGTCGATTCGCGTGATGTCCTTTGGCCGCCACCGAACATTGGTTTAACCGCAAGCCAACGGCGAGCGCGGGCGAACAAGACGGTGCCGCTCCGACGTGCTCGCCGTTGGCTCGCGGTTAAACAATTTCACTCGCGGCGGGCCCGTTTTGACGTGAGAAACAATTGATGGTCAATGCAATCGACAAACGCCAGATCGGCAGGACGGGCATTTGGGTTTCGCCCGTCGCGCTCGGATGCTGGCCGATTTCCGGGATGAGCAGTGTCGACGTGAACGAGCGGGACAGTTTGGCGACGCTCGAAGCGTGTTTCGACGCCGGCATCAATTTTCTCGACACGGCGTACTGCTACGGTGCTAACGGTGAGAGCGAGCGGCTGATCGCCCGCGCAGTCGGAAAGCGTCGCGATGAAATGGTGATGGCGACCAAAGGCGGCATTCACTGGGACGCCGCGGGCCAGCGTGTGCTCGACGCTCGGCCTGCAACGCTTCGCCGCGAGTGCGATGAGAGTCTGCGGCGATTGAACACGGATCGTGTCGAGCTGCTGTATCTGCACGCGCCCGATCCGGACACGCCGGTGAGCGAATCGGCCGGTGGGCTGAAGGAGTTGATGCAGGCCGGCAAGGCACGATGCATCGGCGTTTCAAACTTCACGCGCCAGCAGCTTGAGGAGTTCCACGCCGTCTGTCCCATCTCGGCCTTTCAGCCGCCTTACAACATGCTGCAGCGGCAAATCGAACAGGACACGCTGCCGTGGTGCAGCGAGCACAACGTGTCGGCGATCATCTATTGGCCGCTGATGAAAGGCTTGTTGGCCGGCAAGCTACCTCGCGACCACGTGTTCCAACCGGGCGACGGGCGGACCAAGTATCCGATGTTTCAAGGGGACGAGTGGCAGAAGAATCAGGACTTTCTCGACTGTCTGCGCGACATCGCCGCGCAGCTTGGCAAGACGGTAGCTCAACTGGTCGTCAACTGGACGATTTACCAGCCTGGCATCACCGGAGCACTGTGCGGAGCCAAGCGAGCGCATCAGATTCGCGAAACGGCCGGCGCGATGGGCTGGCGGCTCAGCAACGAGCAGCTTTCGCTAATCGAGAAAGCACTTGAGCAGCGAGGCATGCCGGTTGTGAAGCCGCCGGTTTAGCCGGCGCAAAACAAAAGACAGTGGTTCCAAGTTTGGTCCTTATCCGTGACCGTCCTGAATCCGTGGAGTGACAAGCAGTTTTTGCCCACGGATTCAGGCGGTCACGGATGACGAACAGGCTCGGGTTTTCTAACGTCAGTCGAACTTGGAATTACTGAAAGTGGGTTTGACTCACTCGGCGGTCACGCGCACGCCGTACTTTTTCAACTCGGCGAGCTGCTGATTCTTGGCGGCATCGCTAAGCGGATTACCTGCCAGATAGACTCGCCAAAACGGCGCGAAGCGTTTTTCCCCTGCGCTGTCCTTCTTGGCCATTTCCACTAACACGCTCAAGTCGGCGACTTCGTTCTCATCCAGAAACAGGTATCGCAACTCGGTCAGCCCGGACAGCGGCGAGAGGTCGCTGATGCCGTTGCCGCGCAGATCGAGCGACGAGAGATTCATCAACCCGGCCAGCGGCTTCAGATCGGCGACTTGGTTTCCGTCCAAGTACAACGACCAGATTTTTTTCAACTCGCCGATCGGCTTCACGTCTTTAAGTTGATTGTTCGACAGGTACAGCGATCGCAGGTTTTCCAACTTCGCCAACGGGGCGAGGTCGCTGATCTCGTTGTCCGACAACTGCACGTATTGCAGGCCCGTCAGATTCTCCAGCGGCTTGATGTCCTTGATTTTGTTGCCCGACAAGTCCAACGACTGGATGTTCTTCAGATCCTTGATCGGAGTCAGATCGGTGATTTCGTTTCCAGCCAAATCCAGCAGTGCGAGGCTGCGACATTTGTCCAGCCCGGCGAGGTCAGTGATCTTCTTGCCTTTGCCTTTGATGGTCGAGATGTTCACCACGTCCTGTTCGGTCAGCGGTTGGTCGTTGTTGCGTTTCTCGAACACTTCTTGGCGGACCACCGCTTCCAGGTTTTTGTCGGGAAACACACTTTGTGCAACTGCGAAATCGGCCGTGGCAGACAAGCCGGCCAACAGGGCTGCGACGAGGATCAGCAAACTCGGTCTCATGACGACTGAACTCCCACGGAGTAAGTTTTGTAATGTTCGACGTAGGACGGATTGCTAATCCGTCCGTGCGTTTTGGCCCTTGTTGAAGGACGGATTGGCAATCCGTCCTACGGTTGCTAATAGACCCATAGCGTAATTCAGCCGTTGGGCACCTTCCACCCCCAGGGCCGCTAATTGTGCCGATGGGAAACTTGCCAAGGCACCGCTTGTCCGGTTAGATTGTCGCACAAAGCCCCGCTCTGCACGCGACAAACTACGTTCCTATCAGTGCCGATGCCCAACGTCTTGATCACGGCCTTCGATGCGTACGACTGCTGGAAAGAGAATTCCAGTTGGCTGGCGCTCGTCGAATTGACGCGGAATCTTCCCGCGCAACCGCAGATCACCACGCGCCGCTACCCCGTCGATTTCGCAGCCGTTCGCGAGAAGCTGACGGCGGACTTAGCGGCGAATTACGACTTCGCTTTGCACCTTGGCCAAGCGCCCGGTTCGGCTCGCGTGCGGTTAGAAGCAATCGGCATCAACGTCGGCGGAACAAGTGCCGAGATGCCTGATCAATTCCAGCCGCTGGTGGCAGACGGTCCCGTCGCGTTTCGCTCGCAATTGCCGCTGGCTAATTGGGCGGCCAAGCTGCGCGAGGCCGGAATACCCGCACAAGTCTCCTATCACGCGGGCACGTACCTGTGCAACGCCACGCTGTATTTGTCACACCTCGTAAGTCAGCAGCAAGGTTGGAATACACGGGCCGCGTTCATCCATTTGCCGCTGGCTCCGTCGCAAGTCTTAAACGGTCGAGAAGACACGGCGTCGTTGCCGACCACGATGGCCGCACAAGCGTTGCGATTGATCATCGAAGAGCTGCGCGACGTTGCTCTTGCGTAGGACGGATTGCCAATCCGTCCGAGACGGAATAGGTCCGGACGGAATAGGTCCGAGACGGAATAGGTCCGAGACGGAATAGCATTCCGTCCTACTTGGCGCCCTGCAGAGCCTTCTTCACGCCTGTATATGCCAACTGTGACTTCATGCAGATCTGCCGAAACGCTTCGGGGCGCGAGACGCCGCCGAGTCGAAACGTCTCAACATTGTCCATGCGGAACACCAGATCGCCTGCCTTGTACCAGGCCTCACCCGGCTGCACGACGACTTCGACGGAATTGAATCGGTCCAAGGCAATCGACTTGTCATCGACACCCATCAGGCCGCGCTGGACCACGATGCGGCGATTGGTCACCTTGTAGCGAATGCCGAGCCAGGGAGCCACTCGCAGAAAATAAAATGCCAGCGCGATCGGGATGCAGGCCAAGGCGATCAGATGGCCGAGCCGAAAGATATACACGTCCGGAAAACGGATGGCAAACAAAGTCCCCAGGAATCGAGCCGGCGCGTACACCGCAATCGACGGCCAAACCGTCATCACGGTCACTTCGGCAACTTCGGAGGCGACCACGCCTGCGATCGGCTGTTTCATGACAATCGTTCCGTGCGAAGCCATTGCCTCGACCCCCTTACAGGACACGCGGAGCGCTGAAAACGAAGCCGAAAGGTTATCAGACTGTCGCGCGACACGCTAGCCCCGGCGGGCGGACGTCTCGCGATCGTCGCGCGGACCAGAATGCCAGTTTCGCGTCGGTCAACACCCCGGCAAACCTACATTCAGAACCCCGATTTCTCGGAGAAACCGGATTACTTTGGTCAGCGAGCGATTCGCCGCCGCTCGATCCCGCAATCGTCTAATTTGCCGCGGCCAGTACGCCGCGCTTCTCGGCGATCAGCGACAGCAGCGCCTTCTGCGGGTCGGCGAACTTCTTGATGCCCTCGTCCATCAGCGTCCGTTCGAGATGCTCGAAGTCCACTTTCTGATCGATCTCGGCGAGCACGTCGGCCGGCGGGAGTTGATCGACGTGACGAGCGAAAGTCCGGCCGCTTTTCTCAACCGCGTCGTTCGTGGCAGGCGGGTTGGTTTCGATGTCGCTGCCGGCGAACGCTTCGACGTATTTCCACGACGGGTCTTCGGGCTTCTTTGTGCCCGTGCTGGCGAAGATCATCTCTTGAGCCAGCGGCAGCCGTTTGTCCTGCCAGAAGCTGCGGTTTTCCGCCCAGATGCGTTTCGCGTTGACGATGCCGACTTGTCCCTGAGCCGCCGCCGACAACTGCGGCACGTGCTTCTCGCTGTACACATCCAGTCGCGAAACGAAGATGCTGTACACGCTCTTGAAGCGATCAAGCGACTTGCGGCGTTGCGCCCCGCGCCACGTGGCATCGCGAGCGGCCCGATACTGGCGGTCGGAGAAGATCAAAGTCACATTCACAGTGACGCCGGCCGCGACCAACTCTTCCAAAGCGTCGAGCCCGGCGGGCGTCGCGGGGACTTTAATCATGCGATTGTCGTGCCCCTCGGCCCACTGCTTGCCAAGCTCGATGTAGCGGGCCACGCGCTCGTCGTGCGGCGGGCCGAGCTTCAGATCTTCCAGCAGCGGGTCCAATTCAAAACTGACGTAACCGTCGTTGCCGTGCGTTTCTCGCCACACCGGCAGAAACACGTCTTGAGCCTGTTGAACCAGTTGATCGGTCAACTGCCAAGCGATCGCTTCGTCGTCCAACCCCTCGCCAAGCAACCGTTCGATCTCGTCGTCAAACCGACCGGTCTTGATCAGGTCCGCAATAATAATCGGATTCGACGTCGCTCCCGTCGCGCCCAACGCCCGATTCTGCCGCACCAATTCGGGATCAATCGAATCCAGCCAGAGTTTCGTTCCCGATTGAATTAGAGATTTGAGTGGAGATGCCATGAGTAACCTCCGTGCGAGTGTGAGAAATGTTACACGAGACCGCTTCAAAACCGCATGCCGAAGTCGTGAGACTTCGGACTTCTTTCAGTCTGCGACTACAACGAGTTCGGCAACAACGAGCGAAAGCAACCATCGAAACGCCCTCAGATTATTTTTACAGTTTACGCGGCAGACACTTGGCTGTTAAGGCCGTGCGAGTAACAATAAGAGCAGCCCGATTGATGCCGAGCCGCCGCGATCGTCGCGAGCGACCCAGCGTCGTACGTCGCAGACAGGAGGTACCGACCGATGTGGCTCAAATGGCTTCCGTGGCGTTATGTCATTTCGCAGTTTGCCCGCCGGCATGGGTTTTTGGATCCGATTCGGTTGCTGGCGCGATTGCATCAGTTTGCACAGCCGTCGGAGGTGACCGAACCGATCGAACTGTTGCGGGCGGGCGTGGTCTTTCACGCTCGTGGGCTGATCAACTCCAAAGCGATCCAGCACAATCTCGATTGGGTCTGGCCGTACTGGGTCGAGCGGCAGTTCAATCCGCATGACGAATCGTTCATCCCGCGAGCCTTCTCGATCACGCACGTCAATCTAACCCATCGCAACTGGACGGCGGTCGGTCAGCCCGATTGCGACTGGTTTCCCATCGTCGACCCGCGGGGCTTGGTCACGCCGTTGTACGACGGCTGGTCGCTGGATGCGTGGATTGTGCCCGAACAGGGTGAGCCGCTGTTGCCGTCGCGGTCGGCCGACGCATCGCAGCGGCTGGTGCTGGACGAAAACCTGGCGGTCGAAACGCACACGCGCCGC
>JBGTKH010000220.1:0-6434 GCA_041744735.1 Pirellulaceae bacterium
AGTCTTTTTCAACTTTGGCGAACCGGCGTCGCAGAGTCGGACGAGCGTCGCCGCCAAAGTTGAAAAAGACTCCCGACCCCGTATGTCAAATGAATCTTGCGGAGCAACTCCGATTATGCAGTCCATCGTCTTTGAAAAGCCGTATCAGTTTGTGCCGCCGCATCGAGGCCAGTGGTGGTTCAAATTCATTCGCTTCTTTAATTTTCAAGGCATGTACCTGCGGCGGCACGACGGCGTGGTGGGTTATGAGACGCGGCACCTCGAGCGGCTGAAGGATTCGTTGGCCGCGGGGCACGGAATCATGCTCACGCCCAATCATTGCCGCACGGCCGACCCGCTGCTGATGGGCTGGTTGAGCCGCGACGCCGGCTGCGTGGTTTACGCGATGGCCAGTTGGCACTTATTCAATAAAAATCGCTTTACCTCTTGGGCGATTCACAAGATGGGCGCCTTCAGCGTGTATCGCGAGGGCGTTGATCGACAGGCCATCAATACGGCCATCGCGATCCTGGAAGCGGCGGAACGTCCGCTGGTCATTTTTCCCGAAGGGGCCACCAGCCGCACCAACGACCAACTGCACGCGCTGTTGGACGGCGTGGCCTTCATCGCTCGCACGGCGGCCAAGAAGCGGGCCAAGCATACGCCGCCTGGCAAGGTGGTCGTGCATCCCATTGCCCTGAAGTACCTGTTCGGCGGCGATCTGAAGGCATCCGTCGATCCCGTGCTGACCGAAATCGAACACCGCTTGTCGTGGCATCCGCAACGCGACTTGCCGCTGGTCGACCGCATCAACAAGGTGGGCCGGGCACTGTTGTGTCTAAAAGAGTTGGAGTACTTCGGCGAAACACAAACCGGCCGCCTGTTCGAACGTTTGAGGCGATTGATCGACCGGTTGCTTGTGCCGCTGGAGCAAGAGTGGCTCGGCCGTGCGCAGGAAGGTCCCACGGTTCCGCGCGTCAAAAACTTGCGCATGAAAATCCTACCCGAGATGGTCGACCGCAGAATCAGCGAAGAGGAGCGGCAACGCCGCTGGCGGCAACTGGCTGACATTTATTTGGCGCAGCAGGTTTCCAGTTATCCGCCGGACTACCTAGTCAAACCGCCGTCGGTCGATCGGCTGCTGGAGACGGTCGAGCGTTTCGAAGAGGACCTGACCGACCGCGTGCGCGTGCACGGCGGGCTCAAGGTGATCATGGAAGTCGGCGAAGCCATCGAAGTCAGCCCCCAGCGCGACCGCAGCGCCGCCGTCGACCCGATCATGCAGCAGATCGAACAACAGCTTCAAAGCATGCTTGACCGCCTCGCCCTCGAATCGCCGCCGTACGAAGAGGCACCGGGCACCGGATAATGGATAGAGCCGTGCTTGAACATAAGCGCGGGCCGCCATCGTAACCCGAAGCGTTAGCGAGGGAATCCGTGAATACCGAGAGTGCCCTCGCTTACGCCGCGGGTTACGATTAGGGCGGTCCTCGAATCAACTTGTCTAGCGGCGCGGCGTGGTGGATAATGAGGCCCCGGTGTGATTGGACTAACCACGAAAATAAGAGATGAGCCATGAAGCGATTTCTGTTGTTGGCGGCGGCGGTGGCGGTGGGTTGTTGCTGTTTCGTGAGCGACGTGCGGGGGGATGAGCCTGCGGGGTACTCGGTCACGCTGTTCGATGGCAAGTCGCTGGAGGGCTGGAAGGTTGCCGGCTGCGAGGCGTTGGTGGAGGAGGGGTCGATTTTGCTCAAGGAAGGCAATGGGCTGGTACATACGGAACAGCGATACGGCGATTTCGTGCTGGAGTTGGAGTGGCAGGCAATGAGTAAGGAGAAGTGGGATTCGGGGATTTACTTTCGCTGCGAGCTGCCGCCGGAAGGCACGCCGTGGCCGGCGCGCTATCAGGCCAATTTGCTCAAGGGCCAGGAAGGTAACGTCGGCGGGCTCGCCGAGGCCGTCAGCAGTGGGTTGACGAAGCCCGGTGAGTGGAATCAGTTCAAGCTGACCGTCATCGGCACAACGGCCGCGTTGGAGATCAACGGCCAGCCCGCGTGGAAGGCCGACGGGTTAGAGTGCCCCAGCGGCTACATCGCTCTGCAAGCCGAAGTGCCCGGCGGCGGGCAATTCAAGTTCCGCAATATCCGCATTACCGAGCTGGGATACAAATCGCTGTTCAACGGCACGGATCTCGCCGGCTGGGAAGGGAGCGGGGCCAAGGCGGAAGCGTGTTGGCAGGTGGAAGAGGGGCTGCTGATGTGCACCGGACAGAAAGGCCCGTGGCTGCGCAGCATGGAGCAATACGGCGATTTGAATCTGCGGCTGGAGTACAAGATCAAGCCGGGCGGTAACTCGGGCGTGTACGTCCGCGTGCCGGAAAGCGGCAACCATCACGGCCAGGGTGCCGGCGTCGAGATTCAGATACTGGACGACGCGGACCAGCGCTATGCGAAGCTGAAACCGTATCAGTACACCGGCAGCGTGTACGCGGTCGCTCCGTCGTCCGAGCGCGTCGGCAATCCGCCGGGCCAATGGAACCGCATGGAGATCAACGCCAGCGGCACCGATTATCGCATTACGCTGAACGGCGTCGTGATCGTCAACGCAAAGGCCGCAGAGTTCCCGCAATTGAATGAACGCAACCGCGAAGGTTTTCTGGGGCTGCAGAATCACAGCGAAGAAGTGTGGTTCCGAAATCTGCGAATCGGGCCGGCGCAGCCGTAACGGCGAACCCGCAGTTCTCGATGAAGGACACTTTCGCCGGTAAACGGGCGGCTGCGCACTTTGAGAGGATGATTGCATTGGACTTTCAATTGGAAGCCCCATTCGCGGCGCGCCGATCAAGCCTGCGCCGGCGCGATCCTGGGACTGTCGCTGTTGGTGATGGCCGGCTATTGGATCACGCAAGGCGGCCAGCGCGGCGGCCTGATCGAAATCGACCGCGCCGAGCCGCTGGTCGTCGAATTCCAACTCGACATCAACACCGCCGGTGAAGCTGAGTTGAGACTGTTACCCGGGGTCGGACCGGTCACAGCGCAAAAGATCATCGAGTCGCGAGAGACAGACGGTCCCTTTTTCTCCCCCGACGACTTGCAGCGCATCAAAGCCATCGGCCCCAAAACGGTCGAACGAATCCGCCCATATCTGCTGCCCCTGCCCAACCGCGAACATGTGGCGGGACCGTAACGAGCGATCCATGCAGCCAATCTTCGACTCAACGACCGGGGACCGGTTGGTCTGGTGCAAGCCCAACCCCAGTGCCAGACGGGCAGTAGACAGAATCCGGCACTGGATCGACAATAACGTCTAAGGAGGTCAGCCATGGCAGACCAACAGCTCAAACAAAAAGTTCGTGACGTCCTCAAGGGCGGATATTTTCAGGATGCCGATGACTTGGTCGATATTTCTGACGGACCAGATGACAGCATTCACGTCGTCATCGTAAGTCGGAAGTTCGATGGTCATCGAATGAAAGAGAAGCACGATCTTATCTGGTCGGAATTAAGCCAAAGACTCACGCCGGAAGAATGGGGGCTCGTGTCCTTGTCAATTGGCGTCAGCCCAGAAGAAATCAAAGCGAGCTAAGCCGCGAACATGTGGCGGGGCCGTAACGAGCAATCCATGCCGCCAATCTTCGACTCAACGACCGGGGACCTGTTGGTCTGGTTCAAGCCCAACCCCAACCCACGTCCGATGTCACCGCCAACAAGACCGCCCTACGGCAGCCGATGGAAGATGCGGCGATGCCAGCGACAAGACCGAATTCCTCCAAAGTCAAGACACGGCCATTATCCAGATACCCAGTGCCACACTGGCATTATCCAAAATTCCACTGCCAGCGCGAAATATTTCTTGAAAACAGTCCCAGACACGGATAAATTGGCCCGCATGGTGCTATTCGAGAGTAGCACGGGATAATGATTGTTCTGCCAGCCAGTGAGCGGCCAAACTGGATTTCCGCCAATGAGTACGGTCAACATCTTCACACGCTACGAGCAAAAGGAGAACGACTTTACCAATGGGCTCGTTGCAATCCTCAACCTCTCTAGGTTTGACAACCCGCATTTGGTCACGTCCTTTCTACTTGATGAACTCGGACTTGTCCCGAATGGCGACCTCGACACGTTTCGCGTTCTGCGAGGAATCCAGGGAACGGCAGATGGAGAACTACGCGGCGAGGGCTGCTGCATCCAGTTCGAGACGAAGATTGTGTCGGGGACGCTCGATGCGGAGCAAATCGATCGCCATCTCAAGAAACTCCGAACTCGCTCTGAGCTTGTGCGACGCTTGGTACTTTTGACACCGGACGAAAGCCGCAGTCGGTACATCCAGCAGTTCCGTTCACGCGACACGGATTTTATCCTTCATCTTGGATGGAAACGCGTCTACGATTTCCTTCTGCGTTCCGTCGCAAACAGGGCACCGTGCGTCTTCTCAGAACTTGTGCGTCAGTTCCTTGAGCGGATTCGCGACATGGTTTTCGAGCAAGACATCGCTGGGGTAATTGTTAAAATCCATTTCGGCAAGAAATCTGAGGTTTACGAAGACAGATATCTAGCCGACATGAAAGCAGGAATGTGGACCCGATGGGATACACCGAGGGAGTACAGAAACCTAGATGGGACTGGTCGCAAATTGTTGCTCTACGATAGGACAAAGCAAGGCATAACTGCAGAGGTTGAGATCGAGAAGGTGGAACGTACCGACACGGAACCAGATTACCCGTGGACTAACCAATTCGCGCCCGGCACGCTCCGCTTTTTCGAGCCTCCAATCTCGTTAAGCTGCATACGTAGGCTGGTGGGGTTCGAAAGTTTCGGTGTCCATAGGAAAGATCGGAGCCCCTATCGAAACATCACTCGCGAGCAGTATCAGGAGCTGTCCGGGGAACAACCCACGGTAGGATTGGCAGAACCAGCGGATGCATCCGACGAACGGGGACGAACGGGGCCAGTCGGCTTTGGTCACAGTTCAATCATCAGCCGGCCCCGTTCGCGGCTGATCCTTGTCGTTCGTCGTGATAGGATGTCGTGATGGACAAAGTCTACGTCGAAACCTCAATCGTCAGTCATGCCACGGCGTGGCCGAGCCGGGACGTCACGATCGCAGGTCTGCAGCAGCAAGCTCGCGATTGGTGGGCGAATGAACGAGATAAATTTGAGTTGGTCACGTCCCAATTGACACTCGACGAAGCCGGCGATGGTGATCCCACCGCAGCGGCGAACCGACTGCAACTGCTTCAAGGTTTGCCGCTTGTGGACATCAATCCTGATGTGGAGGCATTGGCGGAACGCTTGATTCAGGCTCATACGATGCCAGAAAAGGCCGCAGCCGACGCCGTTCACGTTGCCGCAGCGGCTCTTGGCGGTGTAAACTATCTATTGACGTTGAATTGCAAACATATCGCAAATGCCCACGAACTTCCGCGCATTTATGAACTGCTGGATCGTGAAGGACTGGGACAACTTTTGATCTGCACACCGGCAGAGTTTCTTGGAGATTCAGACGATGAGCAACAATCCGATACTTGATGATTTGCACGCCACGCGTCGAAAGCTTCTCGAAGAATCCGGGGGCACGTTGGCTGGGTTGGTTGCTCGCCTACAATCGAACCAAATGGCGTCAGGCCGCAAAATACTGCCAACACGACGAACAATCCGGTGCACCGGAGCGCTGAAGTCGGGCGAATTGGCAGTGGAGAATGAATCGTCGCCGCCCGATGATCGGTGACGTAGGTCCGAATCGTCTTGCGGCTCTTGATTGACTTTCGCCGGAAAACAGGCGGCTTCGTTTTTTCAGAGGATCATGGCTTTGGACTTTCAACTGGAAGCCCCCTTCGCGCCCGCTGGCGACCAGCCGCAGGCGATTGAGGCGTTGGTCGCGGGGCTGCGCGGCGGGCGCAAGCATCAGGTGTTGATGGGCGTGACCGGGTCGGGCAAGACGTTTACGATGGCCAACGTGATTCAGCACGTGCAGCGGCCGACGATGGTGATCTCGCACAACAAGACGCTGGCCGCTCAGCTTTACGGCGAGTTCAAGGCGTTCTTTCCGCGCAACTCCGTGCATTACTTCGTTAGCTATTACGATTACTACCAGCCGGAAGCGTACATTCCGCAGCGCGACATTTATATCGAAAAGGACGCCTCGATCAACGACGAGATCGACCGGCTGCGATTGGCCACGACCAGTTCGCTCGTCAGCCGCCGCGACGTGGTGATCGTGGCCAGCGTGTCTAGCATCTACGGCTTGGGGTCGCCCGAAGATTACAAGCAGATGATGGTGGCCCTGAAGCGCGGGCAGACGGTGGACCGCGACCAGGTGCTGATGAAGCTGGTCGACATCCAGTACGACCGCAACGACGTGAGCTTCGAGCGCAGCAAATTCCGCGTCCGCGGCGATTGTGTGGAGGTCTGGCCAGCGTATGAAGAATACGCGTTTCGCATCGAGCTGTGGGG